>OMVX01000025.1 GCA_900314605.1 uncultured Methanobrevibacter sp.
TGCTTTTTCATATAATATAATTTGTCCTCACTTATTTAAATATTTTACTATTTTTAGTCTATTATATTTTAATCAAAGAAAAATTAGTAACTTTTTTAATTAAATAAAAATTAAATTTTAAAAATTAATATTTAATGCAGGCCTATAAAATTTTACAGACTCATATTTTTTAAATATATTCCAATAGGTTAAATTAAAATATAATTAAACAAATTAAAAAAAAATATCATTAAATATTAAATATTTTTAATAAAACTTAAATTTTTTAATAAAAAATTATAATAATTTTATTTAAATATACTCTATTTTAGATTTAATCTTTCTAAAAAATAAGAATAAACTTCATATATAATCTACATCTTAAATATTATTATATAGTTTAGTGAAAATCACAGCTTTAAAATAATATTTAAAAAAAATAAAGTAATTAACTATAAAAAAGTTATAAAAGACTTAAATTGTGTGATATAAACTAAATTAGTGATTGGTTTGAGGAGTGAATAAAATTGAGTGAAAATAATAATTCTAAGAGCCTAGTAGAAAAAAAAGGATTTTTAGCATTTCAAGCAATATTAGTAATAAGTGGATTCTTATATAACATATATGCAATGATGATTTCTTCATATAATAAAATTGCATTTCTAATTCCAATAATAGGATATTTATGTTTATTTATTTATACATATTATGGATTTAATAAAGATAAAATTAAGTATTTTAAGCTAACAGTTATTGTTGTAACAATAAATATGCTATTTAATGCAATATTTATGTTTTATGATATGAGCAAACATCCAGTTGCAATTAATGCAAAAATTATCATAATATTACTATCAATTGTAATGTTTATTATATTCATTTATTTCCTTAGGAATTTGAATAATTATAAAAAAGCAATATCAGCTATAACAATTGCTACCGTTCTAGATATTATTGCTTTTATACCTGTATCATATATTCCTTTTATACATAATACTTTTACAGTAAATATCATTTTCCTATACCTTATTGCAACTATTGCATTAATATATCATTTAAATTTCAAAAAGTGAATAAAAATTTAAGGAAGGTAATCTTAAACATGGTTTTAAGTATTTCCCTTCTAAAAATTTTATTTTATACTAAGTTTAAAAATAAATATTATTATATATTTTTTAAAATATCTATTAAATTACTGTTTTTAAAATCATAAATCAAAATTAATAATAAAAAATCTAGAAAAACATTTAAAAAGAGTTAAAAAGTTCATTACTTTTAATTAAAAATATAAATAAGATTACTTTAAAAATAGAATTACAAATTATTAGTATTTTTTAACTATTTCCTTAATAAAATATATGTAATGTATATATATAAATAAAACTATTCAATATTTTAGTGATAAAATGGCATTAAATGAAAAAGACGGACAATATCTTATTAATCTTGCAAGAGAAGCTATTGAAATATACTTAGATAAACAAATTAAAATAGATGTTCCCTCTGAATGTCCCAAACATTTGAAAGAAAATCTTGGAGTATTTGTAACATTAAACAAAGATCAGAATCTTCGAGGATGTATTGGTTATCCAGAACCAGTAATGCCACTTATACAGGCAACAATAAATGCTGCTATTTCTGCTGCAGTTTCTGATTATAGATTTCCTAAACTAAGAAGTGATGAACTTGAAGATATACAGATTGAATTAACAGTACTTACAAAACCTGAATTAATTGATACTCCTAAAGAGGAATACTTGGATAATATTATTATTGGTGAAGATGGATTAATAGTTGAAATGGGATTCAGTAGAGGACTACTTCTTCCACAAGTAGCTACAGAAAACAATATGAATGCAGAAGAGTTCCTATCTCATACATGCCTTAAAGCAGGACTTTCACCAAATACATGGATAGAAGATGATATTAAATTATATAAATTCCAGGGACAAATATTTCATGAAAAATAGATAATAAATAGATTATTTATACTTATTGTTAATTTTTATAAAAAAAGCTCCCAAATGTATTTTTACTTTTGAGTTAATGTTAGTTTTTGAATTAATACCTATTATTAGTATAATGAGAAAATTAGAATATAAAAAATAATATAAAAGTAATAATAAATCTAATTATTACCTTTTACAAAGAAAAATAGTTTTTTAGATTACTGATAGAAATATTAATCCTATTTCTCAGTATGTATCTTGCAATATAATTTGTATTATGAAAAAATTAAAAATAAGGATTTAATCCTTATTGAACTTTAATTTTAACATTTTTACTAACTGCCTTGTAGTAATTGTCTCCTAAAAATTTAACAGTTCCTTTGAAATAACCTTTTTTAAACAATTTAGTGATTTTAAAGGTTGCTACTCCTTTAGTGTTTGTTTTTGCTGCATATTTTTTACCATTTAAAATCAAAGTACATTTTAGATTTTTAATAGCTTTATTTTTACTGTTTTTTAGGGTTACTGAGTATTTTTTGACTTTTTGATTCCATTTGAATGCTTTCTGTTTAGCAACCATTTTAGTATTTTCCTTGTTGATATTTATTTTGACTGTTTTTGAAACAGGATTATAAATTTCATCAGTAAATTTAATTACAAGATTTTTTTTACCAGCTTTTGCTGTTTTTAGGATTTTTGCAGTTAATTTGATTGTTGCAACACCTTTAGCATTAGTCTTAGCAACTCCAATGTTTTTGCCATTTAATGTAAATTTTAGATTTTTACCGGCAAGAACGGTACCATTTACATTTTTAAGGATAACATTGTATGATCCACCATAATTGATGACATAGGCAGTATTCTTAGCTGTAATTACTGCATTGAGTTTTAAAACATTGAAATCTACTCTTTGTGTAGGATTGGTGTAGTTTTCTCCATTATCATAAATTACATTAGAACTGTAAGAACTAGGGTTTAAACCTGGAATTTCAATCTGTGCAGTTCCATTTTGAACATCTGCAGTGTAATTTTTATCATTAATAATGATTGAAACTGTACCATTGTTTAACAATCCATATCTTTTATCTTCTACTTTAACAGTAATAACTACAGTTTGACCATATGTAACATTATCAGTAACATTTAGAATTGTCAAGTATGCAACATAGTAAGGATTAAGTTTTTCTGGAGTTACATTGACTAAATTAAATAATCCATCACCGTTTAAAGCAATATTGTTTGTTCCGGAAATTGCAGAATTATTTTTAAACACAGAATCAGCAATAGTAGAATTAACTACATTAGCTTCCACATTTATTGCACCACCATTTCCATAAGCAATATTAGAACCAAAAGTTATATTTTCAATAGTGACATTTGTAATTGCATTGAAGAATAATGCTCCTCCATCAGCATTTGCATTATTTGCAATGAAAGAACAATTACTAATTACACAATCGGAAATGTTATTATTAAAAATAATAGCACCACCATAATCAGCAGATCCTCCAGTAAAGACAATATTTTTTAAAACAACATTTTTTGTAGCGAATATATTGAATATTCTAGAATAACCTGAAGCATCAATTTTAGATCCATTACCATCAATTATTATTGATTTTGTTATGTTCATTCCTTCACTTGAAAAATTACCGTTATTAAGGAAATCATTCCTTAGATAAATTGTACTTCCTTCTGCCGCAGCATAAATAGTATCCTGCAATCCTTTGAAAGTTTCAGTATTTTCAATAAGTCCAAATACAACTCCCTCTTCTAGCCTACCTCTGCAGAAATGGAACTCCTGCACATTGAAATGAGTTGCGATTTGCTTTACCATAACTAATCCGGGCATCAAAGTAGTTTCTCTGCTTTTATCCACTTCATCTATTATCCGAATAGTTTCTGTGGCATTCTCCATGAGTTTGTTTAACAATGTATCTAGCATTGATGTTTGAATGATGTAAGTCTCATTATCAATATAACCTAAATAGATTAATATCCTTTTGATAGTGTAAATGGTTCCTCCATTTCCATATAAATCATTTACACTAGTAGTTCCATTGACCACAAGTTTAGACAATTCTTCTTCTACTCTATTTTGAATTTCCAATATATCAGTTTCATCTGGCAATATATTTGGATAGACATAGTCCTGATAACATGACCTTGATCCAATAGGCATACTTTCAGTTGAAATTGGAGTCTTATTTATAAAATCAACAATTTCGGTACTTCCACCACCAACATCAATAAGCAAGCCCTCAGAATCACTTGTCAAATCCCTATATTTCACTGCAATAAATCCATAAAGTGCTTCATCTTCTCCAGATAATACTTGTATTTCAATACCATTGCTATTTTTTACAGCTGAGAGAACTTCCTCACAATTGTTTAGTTTTCTTAAACTTGCAGTTGCAAAAGTATATCGAATTGTAACATTACGTAAGTCCATTTCTGAATAAAAATCATTAAGCATCTGTATTAGTTTTTCGATTCCTTCAGGGGTCAAGTTACCATCAACTGTATACTTGGCAGTGACAGACTCTCGATCATCATTGAATATGGATTTAAGTACACCCATCTCATATAAATAGATATTTAATGACATTACATTTGAACCTAAATCTACAATCCCATATATTGTAGTAGAGTTCGGTTGAGTTGAAGAGCCATTGGATACTAAATTATTATAAATCAATGGTCCACTTTGAACCTTGAACTCATTATTTTCAACGGCAACAATATCACCGTCATAATTCTCCTCAGAATTTGAAGTTGAACTATAATCTGCAGTAATATTATTTTGCAAATCATTAGATAGTCCAACATTTTCTGCATTTTCTAAATCTTCTATATTTGTTTGTTCAATAACAGATGTTTCCTGTACAGTTATTAAATTAGCATTTGTCTCATCTATGCTTACAGTTTCACCAGTAGTAGTGTCTTCAGCACTAACAACTGAAAGGAACAGTAGACTTACAAGACATATTGCAATTATAACGAATTTTTTATTAAATAAAATTTTTTTTCCTCCAAAAATATTTAGTTTAATTAATTATTTAAACACATATTATACGAAACAAGAATGAATTTAGAGATAATTGGAAAATAAAATAGTATAATCCATTAAATATGAAATTGTTAAATTATTTTCAATAAAAAAAGCCACAGACAATAATAGTTAGTGACTAAAATAATTATCAATAATTAACATTTAATAATCAATCAACTGCTTCGTAAAATAGTCAAAAGTAATTTTTTTCAAAAACAATAATTGTTCTAATATACTACTTTTACTATGATTAAAATATATTGTTTCACCTATTTCATTAAAAATTTTAGGGGTGAATTTTAAAAATTACTAAATATTATATAATTATTAAGTTTTTTATTATTTATATAATTTGCCAAAGAGATAAGCACAAAAAACCTTCATTTCCTTGTTTAATTCTCGTTCATTAATCAGTCTGTTAAATGTGAGAATGCATAAACAAATATTAAATCATAGAATAATTCCATCAACAGAACCGGCTTTTAACTAAATCCTTCCTAATTCACAATCCATCTATGATTCTAAACAATAATTAAATGTTGGTTTCATCAATATTCAATTAGTTTCCAATATTGTCAAAAATAAAAGTTGTTAATCTTTCTAAGATATCAACATCCCTGATTGGATATCTTTTAACTATGTCTTTATAGAATATTGAGTTGAATAAGTCATCCAAATAGTTGATTTTTTGATGCTCCTCAAGGGAAAAAGTCTGAGGCAATCCCCCATATTGCAAATATTCATAAAACAAATCCAAACAGTTTGATTTTTCTTTATAGTCTAAAAATTCCTGATAAGAAAATGTATGCATTTTTATTTATAATATATGCAGTCAAATAGGTGGCCAATTAGCCAGATAATAAGTTTGAATTTGAACCTGTAATGTAAATATCACAATCATAATCTATTTTATATCCTGCAATTGAGCGCTCCCATTTTTTAACATTTTGAATTTAATCAAAAAATAAGTATATTTTTCCTTTTTTTGTTTTTTACTGATTTGTCAACTATTTTATCCAATTCATTATTATTTGTGATATTTTTATATTTTTTACTGTCGAAATTTATCAATATAATATTATGTGATTTTAATCCCTCTTTTAATGAGTTCTTCTTAATTAAACATAACATGTAAGATTTACCACATCTCCTAATGCCAGTAATTACTTTAATAAGTTCATTATCAATTAAAGGAACTATTTCTTTCATATATAAATCTCTTTGAACCATAGTAATATTATATTTTTTTAGGTATATAAGACTAAATTTTATATTTTATCAAAAATTTAGGTTTATAAGAATAACTTTTTTATTTTTTTAAAATTTCATGTTGATGTAATAGATTTATAAGTAGCTATACTGTATCGTGAGTGTTTTATTTAAAAATTATCAAAAAAATAAAAAATTTTTAATTATTAAATTAAATAAATGAAATTGTTTAATTAGATTTTACAAAAACATATTCTTGACTATACAAAAAAAGTAAGTGAGAGATAAACTCTCATTGTTTTTTAAAATTTTTATTTTTTATCCGCATGGTTAGAATTAAAATAAGTCCTAAAAGAGCGGCCAATACATACATTACAGATGCCATTGCATTTTGAATAATAATATTTGCAGTATTCACAATAATCTTATCTTGTCCATCTAAATTATCTAATTTCTGGAAGTGATTATAGACCTCTAAATGGAATTGGTCGTCTCCTGAATGACTAGGTGCATAGGTATCAACAGCAGTACTAATACCTCCCATAACACCAAGAATTAGAATTATTCCAATAATTGCTGTACCCATTGATGAACCTAATGTATCCCCAGTTGAAACAATTCCTGATGCGTTATTTTGGCTTTCGGCAGGAATATCAAATAATGCAACATCAACAGTTAAAGCCATCATAAAACCAAGTCCTGCCCCAAGTAAAAACTGCCCTGGAATTAAATCCAAGACTGATGTATTTAATTTAAATTGATAACTTAAAATCAGACATCCAATGATAGAAATTATACATCCTATTGCTAGGGTTCCCTTATGATTCAATTTTCCAATTAATTTTGGAGCGGACAATGAAAAAATAAGCAAACCCAAACAAAACGGAATAGAAGCCAAACCAGTATTAAATGGATTTAACTGCAATACACTTTGGAAAAAGAGAACCAATACAAAAAATGTTCCAGATATTATAAGATTATATAAAAACTTAATAGATACACCTAAACGCAAATTTTTGTCTCTAAATAAACCAACATCAAGTAATGGAACCTTACCTGTCCTTTTTCTTTTGAGTTCATACCATATAAAGATTGCCAAGACTATTAATCCAGAAATTATTTCGATTATGCTGATAGTAACATCTTTATTCAGAGTCAAAATACCTAACACTAGCAAAACAAGACCTATACCGGAAATTATAGCACCAATAATATCCAAATCGTTTTTTGATTCAGTGGGTTTGAAATTAGGAATTTTATTTCCCATTGCTAAAATAAAGAAAATAATTATTAATTCAAATGCAAAAGTATATCTCCAACTGTAATAAGTTGTAATAACCCCCCCAATAAGTGGAGCAATAACATCTGCAATTGCTGTTACAATCCCCAAAGTTGCTAAAGCAATTGTACGTTTTTTACCAGAATAAGTTCCACTTATTATTGAAACAATGGCAGGTAGCATTAATGCCCCTGCAACACCTTCAATCGCTGACCATCCGATAAAAAGCATTATAGTATTTGAGCTTATTGCTGAGGTAAATGTACCAATACCAAAAAGTATAGCACCAAATATAAACAGTTTCTTTTTATTAACTATGTCTTGAAGTTTGGTACTAAACAATATTAATGCAGCAGTAATAAGAGTATAAAAAGACACAATCATTTGAATGGTACTAACATCAGTATTCAAATCAACAACAATGTGAGAAATACTAACATTCATAAATAATTTATCTAATACTATAATAAATGAAGCGCAAACCACAACTATTAATGGAATCCAAGAATTTTCGCTAGGGTTATCATTCATATTTATTAATCCTCCAAAAACTAAATTTTATAATATTTTAACATTAATTGTTAATCATTTATAATAATTTTATATTGATTTCACCAATGATTAAATTTTCGTATGGATTTTTATTAAAATATTTTACCTGTAGTTTGTAAATAGCACTTATCACATTAATTTTATGAGATTGTTTATATGTAGAATTATTTTTACCATCTATTTTCCACTAATCCATATCAACAATTGGAAATACATAAAGCAACAGTTTATTTAAATGTTATAACAAACTATTAATTGAGACTTCATCGCAAATTTAATTAAGTGTCAATTCAAAAATTATTATAAAATGTTGAGAAGAAGCAGTATAATTAACTGAATTAAGTGATAAAAATGATGATTCCAACAATACCAACTGTAGATGAGATTTTAGATAAAGGTTTTTCAAGAGGTAAAAAGGCAGCAGATATGAAAAGGTCTGAGCGAATGCCTAAACATATTAAAGGAAAAAGAGTAGAAGAAGTAAGGGTTGTAACTGCATGCCAAGTAATTAAAGATAAACTAAAAATGATTCTTGACCGTACACCAAATATAGAAGAATTACCTGAATTTTATCAAGATTATATAGATATTACCGTTGGCGTAGATAGTATGAAACAAGCTCTAGGAGGAATAAACTGGGCATATGGTATTATTGCACAACTAGAAGACCAATATAGAAATAAAATTAGAAAATCTTCCCCAGATAGAGCAAGTAATCTTAGAAGTCAGGCTTATGGTAGAATATCTTCTGTAATTAAAAAGATTGAAAAAGATCTTGATTTTTTAGACTTTGCAAAATCCAAACTTAGAAATATGCCTACAATTAATTTTGAAGCAAGTACTGTTGTAATTGCAGGTTTTCCAAATGTAGGAAAATCTACACTATTAAGACAGCTAACAGATGCTGAACCTGAAGTTGCAAATTATCCTTTTACAACTAAAGGTATTCAGATAGGACATATTGAAAGAAACTGGAAAGATATTCAAATTATTGATACTCCAGGACTTCTTGATAGACCTATTGGAGATATGAATGATATCGAATTAAATGCTATTGTTGCACTTGAAGATTTAGCCGATACAATATTATTTATTTTTGATGCATCTGAAACCTGTGGTTACTATCTTGAAAATCAGTATAATTTATACTGTGAAATAAAAAACATTTTTGACATTCCATTTATCCCCCTATTTAATAAAATAGACCTTACAGAATATGAAAGTCATGGCGAAAACTTCGATTATATTGATGGTTTTATTCAAAAAACTGAAGACCCTTTAATAATTTCTGCATATGAAGGTAGTGGTGTAGATGAAATACTTAAAAAATTTGATAGTATTGAAAAAATACCTCGAGACCTAGAAGAGGATGATGAAGACTACTATTAAATTTTTAGATAAATTTTAAAAATTTGAAGATGCATTTAAACAAATTCATAGGTTTTATCCATAATCAAAATTCATATCACATTGTCTACGGTCAAATCAAAAGTTAATAAATTATATTATAGTCCTTTTGTGAGTTTTCATAAAATCATAATTTACAAGAATTTATTAAATATAAAATAGATATTAACTATTATCAAAATATACTTTTTTGGTGATTGTCATGTATAATAGAATTGAAATTGCCCGTGAGTTTGCAAAGGCCATTAAATCTGATAAAATTAAAAAAATTATTTTATTCGGTTCTGTTGCTCGTGAAGAAGATACTGAAGAGTCAGATATTGATATTTTAATCATATCTAATGAATGGGAGCAAATTGATTCATTAATAACTGAAGAAGTATTCAATATTGTCTTAGACACGCAAGAACTTATCTCTCCATACATATTGTCCGAAAAACAATTCGAACAAACAAAAAATTTCAATTTCTTAACTAATGTTTTAAAGGATGGTGTTGTTATTGGATGAAAGTGAAGCATTCATCAAAAAAGCCAAAAGTAAATTAACCTCTAGTAAAGCATTATATGAAATAGAACAATATGGAGATTCAGTTGGAAGATCATACTATGCAATGTTTTTATCTGCAAAAGCATTGCTTATTAAGGATGGTTACAATGTAAATTCACATAAATCATTAATTGGTATTTTTGGTAGAGAGTATGTTAAAAATGGAGATTTTGACAGTGATATTGCCAAATATCTTTCAGGTACACAATCTTTAAGAGATAATGCTGATTATGATGCTATTGATACAATTTCAAAAGAAATTGCAGAAGAAAGAATCTTACAGGCTAAGAAATTCATAGCTGAAGCTGAAAGATTGCTCCAATAAACTATTTTTAAATCTATATATCTTATAACATATTTTGATTAAATACCTATTAATATTAATAAATCGTGATTTTCACCAATACATACTAAATGCTCAAATAAAGGTATAGCTAAATATTATAACAAATAAAAATCTTAAAATATTATAAAATAAGTAAATTTAAAAAATAAAAAAATAAGTAATAAAATAAAAAACTAAAAAATTAATCTTTTTTAAATAAATCTTGGTCTAATTTTAGATCAGTTTCTAAAGGAATACAGACTTTCCTTCCATTATTATGTTCAATTAAATTAACATCGATATTATATGCTTTTGATAGATTATCTTCAGTAATAACATCATCAGGTTTACCAATATCTATAAATTTTTTATCCTTCATTATAGCGACTTTTGTTGAAGCTAAAAATCCATGATCTGGAAAGTGAGAAGACATAATAATAGAAAGTCCTGCTTCAGATAAATTTTGAATAATCTCTAACAATTTAATTTGATTTCCAAAATCCAAATGTGAAGTGGGTTCATCAAGAATTAAAACATCTGGCTGCTGAGCAATTACTCTTGCTAGAAAAACTAATTGTCTTTCACCACCACTTAAATTAGTGTACTCCTTATCTTTTAAATGGTCTATTGATAATACTTTAAGAGCATTTAATGCAATTTCTTCATCTTCTTCATTTGGGGTTGAACTTAAATTAAGATAAGGTGCACGACCCATCATTACAACATCAAGAACCTTAAAAGGAAATGATGGAATATGTGATTGAGGAATATATCCAATACTTTTAGAAATTTCCCTAAAAGATAAATTTTGAATATTTTTTCCATTAATTAAAATTTCCCCAGAGTCTGCTTCATTTAAACCATTTAAACACTTAATTAAAGTAGTTTTACCAGTTCCATTAGGACCTAATATACATAAAACATCACCCTTATCAATGGAAAAGGAAATATCTGAAAATATTAAATCTTCACCATAGGAAAAGGAAATATTCTTAACTTCAAATAAACTCACTAAAAACCCCTCCAAAAGAGATATTGTATTTAGAATTTAAGACCATTCAGAATAACCTCTTTTAAGTAAGTATAAAAATATAGGAACACCAATAACAGATGTTAATATACCTATTGGAATTTCTATAGGTATTACTGCCCGTGATATGTTATCTACAAGTAGAAGAAAACTTGCACCTAAACTTAAAGATGCAGGTATTAATATACGATTATCAGGACCTACAATCATACGTGCCATATGAGGAATAATTAAACCTATCCAACCAATAATACCACTAATAGAGACAGCAGCAGATGTAAGTAATGTACAGCCTGCAATTATAAGTAATCTTATTCTTGTTGGATTTAAACCTAATGATTGTGCTTCCTCATCACCCATAGCCAAAATATTCATTTGCCATCTTAATAATAATAAAATTATAATTCCAACAACAAATGGAATTGTAATCATAATTAATTTATCAATTGTTACAGAAGATAAACTTCCCATTAACCAGTAAATAATCTCAGGAAGTTTATCCTGAGGATCCGCTACAAATTTTATACAGGATATTAATGCATTAAAAAATGCAGAGATAGCAACACCAGATAATACTAAAACTAAAATTCCTCCAGCTTTATAGGCTCTTGAAATTAAATATGTAATAGAAACTGAAATTATTCCAAAAACAAAAGCCAATATTTGGATTAAAAAATTTGAACTACTTAAAATTATTGCAAGAGCAGCTCCAAACCCCGCACCATTAGAAACACCTAATAAATCTGGAGATACTAAAGGGTTCTTAAAAATACTTTGAAAAGAGGTACCTGCTAGAGCAAGAGCTGAGCCAACAGCGAAAGCAGCAATAATACGAGGCAATCGTATTTCAAAAACTATAGTAGTAATAGTTTGTGAAACTTTCAATTGTGGAAATATTGGAGATAAAATTGTTTTAACCACATCTACTGGGCTGATTGGATATCTTCCAATTAAAAATGATGCAAAAAATAAAATTATAGGAAGTATAACTAATAATAGAAAGGTTATAACTTCCTTATTTTGGCTGTCCATATAATCACATATATTATAAGTTAGATTCTTTTAAACCAGAATCAATTAATATTTGTCGAGCTTCATCATCACTTAACTCTACATGATAAAACTTAGAGTAAAATTCTTTTGTAGTTTTAACCATATCAATATCTTTATATTGTTCTGGATATATAACTTTTGCAGTCCATGGAAGACCAATAATTCTATTAGCTGCTATAGGCCTGTCAAACCATTTAAATGGAGATTGTGGTGAAAGGTAAACTTGATGATTTTTAACAGCTTTAATACTAGCCCAATTAGAATTATTATAAACACTATGATAGAATTCAGGGCTGGTAGTGATAATAACCTCAGGGTCCCAACTAATTACCTGTTCAACAGATACCTGAACTCCCATAGTTTTATTACCTTGACCTAAAGAGTCAGCTACATTTTTTCCACCTACCCTTTTAATTAATTCTGCATGACTAGAAGAAGAAGGATTAGTTTTAAGTCCATCATCTCCTTCAGCATAATAAACCGTTTTTTTATCTTTATCAGATAGTTTACTGGATTTTGATTTAACATCATTTACATATTTATTATTGAAATCAACTAATTCTTGAGCTTTTTCTTTAGAACCTAACACTTCACCAATAAAAAGTATGGAATCACCCATTTTATCAAGATCAGATGAATCAGTTACAGCTAAAACAGGAATATTACCGAATTTTTCTTGACGTTCCTGAACTGTTGATAAATCATTATCACCTTCGGCAGATGATTCTATAATCAAGTCTGGTTTTTGTGAAATAAACTCTTCATAATTTCCATCATTAGTCCCATACCATCCACCAACAACAGAATAATTTTGATATTCTTTTGGAACATATTTAAGCTCATCTTCATTCCATTCAAAATTTACTGCTTTTAATTTTTCAGGAGCAATCATATAAATTATAGTAGTCATAGTTGGACTAGTTGCAATAACACTATCAATTGTAGAAGGTACTCGAACTGACCTATTTAACATATCGGTAACAGTTTTATTACCAGAATTTTCAATAGCATTTTGTGACATAAATATATGAATAGCTACACCCGCTACAATTAAAATAACAAAAATTAAAATAATATATTTAGTTTTTTTATCCATAATATCACTTAAAATTTACTTGTAATTATGATATATGTAAATCAATGGTTTAAAAAGGTTTCTAAAAAAAAATATATAAATAAAAAATTATTTGAAAAAAAATACACAAAATAGACAAAAGATAAAAAAGAAAAAGAATAATCTTTAATAAGAATAATATAAACTAAAAAAAGAAGTTAATAATTATTAAAAAAATAAAAAGCTTATTTTAAAATATTAAGATAAAACTACTAGTAAATAAAAAAATATAATCATATGAACTCTTTGATAAGAAAAATTTTTAAAACAAATAAAATCTAAACATGATGATATGAAATAGAAGACATAAAGAAAAAATATATTTTTATACAAATTAAGCATTTAATTGTGATTGTATCTAAAATAAATTTTTTTCAAAATTCATGTACCTGTGACATACTATTATTTCTATGACTGAAATATATAGTGAGGATCAAATAAAATTAATGACTATAAATTTTTGATTCATCAAAATAGCACTTTGTTGAAGGGAAAATCAATTATCAGGAATACAACTTGTAATTTACCAAGAAATTTAATATCTTCCAATTAAAAATGATGCAAAAAATAAAAATTATGGAGTATAACTAAAAATAGAATGTTATAACTTCCTTATTTGACTATTCATATAATCACATATTATTATAAGTTAGATTTCTTTAAACCAGAATCAAGTAATATTTTACGTGCTTCATCATCACTTAACTCTACATGATAAAATTTAGAGTAAAATTCTTTTGTAGTTTGAACCATATCAATGTCTTTATATTGTTCTGGATAGATAACTTTTGCAGTCCATGGAAGACCTATAATCCTATTAGGTCCAATTGGCCTATCAAACCATTTAAAAGGAGATTGTGGTGAAAGGTAAACTTGATGATTTTTAACAGCCTTAATATTAGCCCAATTAGAATTATTATAAACAGTATGATAGAATTCTGGATTGGTAGTGATTATAACATCAGGGTTCCACTTAATTACCTGTTCAATAGATACTTCTATACCCATATTATTATCTTGTCCTACTAAAGAGTCAGCAACATTTTTTCCGCCAACAATTTTTATTAATTCGGCATGACTAGAAGTAGAAGGATTAGTTTTAAGTCCCTCATCACCTTCAGCATAATAAACTGTTTTTTTATTTTTATCAGAGAGTTTAGCTGATTTTGAATGAACCTCATCTAAATATTTATTATTAAAATCGACTAATTCTTGAGCTTTTTGTTGAGAACCTAATACATCACCAATAAAAAGTATTGAATCATCCATATGATTAAAATCATCTGATTCAGTTACTGCTAAAACAGGAATATCCCCAAATTTATCTTGACGTTCCTCTACTTTTGATAAATCATTATTTCCATCTGAAGCAGATTCTATAATCAAATCTGGTTTTTGTGCAATAAACTCCTCATAGTTTCCATCATTAGTACCAAACCATCCACCAACAACAGGATATTGCTGATATTCTTTTGGAACATATTTAAGCTCATCTTTAGTCCATTCAAAATTTACTGCCTTTAATTTATCCGGAGCAATCATATAAATTACAGTAGTCATAGTTGGACTAGTTGCAATAACACTATCAACTGGAGAAACTACTCGAACTGACCTATTCAACATATCGCCAATAGTATTTTCACCTGCTTTTTCAATGGGATTTTGTGACATAAATATATGAATAGCTACACCCGCTACAATTAAAATAAGAAAAATTAAAATAATATATTTAGTTTTTTTATCCATAAAATCACTTTAAAAACGTTTATAATTTATCATATTAAATCAATACCTTAAATAGTTTACTAAAAAAAATAGAAGTTAATAAAATTAATTTAAAAAAAAAATAATATAAAAGCATTTTAAGGAAAAATAAAAAAAAATATATAAATAAAATAAGATAAAAAGCAAATAAATAAAAAAAAAGATAATCAATATTAAAAAAAAGGAAATAATATGAAAAAATAAAAATTCAAATATATATAACAGTATTAGAAAAATTTTTAATGATAAAAAATAATTTAAAAAAATGATATGAAAAAGATTGCATTATGTCCAAACTATATACTTGAATGTAATAAAATTTATAATTAAGAAAATATAATAATATTATTTAAATAAGATATTATTAATAAAATATAAAATAATATTATAAAAAAAATAAGGAGAAATTAATATGGCAAAACATGATTTTAGTGAAACTAAAAAAACAGCACAAGATACTATAGATGATATTTTAATTGGTCTTAAATCTGCTGGAAAAACAATAGATGATATGATAACTGATTACAAAGACACATTACCAAACAAAATTAATATAGATTTACTTGAAGGTAATGATAAATTTTATTTAAGAGCAGATATTCCAGGTGCTTCTAAAGAATCTGTAAATATTGAAATTAAAGATGAAAGTGTTAGCATTGTCTGTGAATTCACTTCATTTGAAGAAGAAATTAGTGAAAAAATAAATGCTAGTAAAGAAGCACAAGAAGAAAAAGAAGAAAATAAAGAAGTTGAAGAAACTACTGGAGAAGAAGTTAAAGAACAACCTAAACTTAAATCATTAGTTAAAGGTAGAGCTTCCAGTACTACAAAAAGAGTAATTAAATTACCTTCAAAAATTGTCCCTGAAGAAACTGATGCTCAATATGATAAAGGTACTGTAACTTTAATAATTCCAAAAGAACCTCCAAAAACATATAATGTTACAATAGAATAATTATTAAGGTTTTAAATTATTTTAAAATCTAAACTTTTTTTATTATTTTAATTTACTAATTTTATTAATTACTTTTTTTATATTTTTAAAACATAAAATAAAATTAAAAACATTTTTTTAGAATCTAAAATTATATTAAATATATTTAAAAACTTATTTTAACTATAAAAAACTCATTTAATTATATAAAACTATTTTAACTATATAAAACCTATTTAACATATGAAACCTATTTTAACTCTTTTTAACTAAAAAAAATTAAATAAATATTCATAAAAAAAGAAAATAATTTATATAAAAATAATAAATAAAAAAGAAAAATTAAATAAGATATTGATGGTGAAAAAATATTGGAAAATTAATTTAAAATACTAATCATATCTAACTTTACCAATATGTCTAGTACTTCCTGGATCTTCATTATTGTAATGTGCTAAATAATAAATGAACCATTCAAGTGGTGCTATAAATACAAATGGAGATAATAATTTATCAAAATCATCATCAACATAATCAGATAAATAGTAAATAATTAAATTCATTTCTAATTTTTCTGAAAATGCAATAGCTTTATCAGTAATAACATCTGATTCGAATCCAGAATTTAAAAATACTGCAGGAACACCTTTTTCTGCCCTTTCTATAAGACCATGCCTATATTCTCCAGCATATAAGGGGCAAGCATGTTTAAGAGCACCTTCCATAAACATAGTCATAGCTAATTTATATGAAAGACCAAAGTTTGGTCCACTACCAAGACAATAGAAAATCTCCTCATCTTTAAATAATTCTGCTAATTTTTTACTTTCATCATGAGTACTTGAAAGAAGCTCATCTAATAAGTAAGGAACCTTTTTTAAATCCTCTAAAAGTTTATCCTTATTTTCATAATCAGATGCTTTAAATAATATTTGATATAAACAAGCTAATTGAGTAACATAAGTTTTAGTACCTAAAATTGCTGTTTCTCTACCCCCTCTTGAAACCACAGAATAATCAGATTCCTTAGCCATAGTACTTTCTGGTTCATTTACAATAGAAACTGTAGGAACATTAAATTCCTTAGCCCTTCTAAGAGAAGTGAGGGTATCTCCAGTTTCACCAGATTGGGATGTGAAAATAGCAATTGAATTTTCATCATTAACTAATTTTTTATTATAATTAAATTCAAAACCTGTGTAAACACTTACATTTAAGGTTGAACATGATGCTAATGCATCACGAACTGAATAACATGTGGAGATTGAACTACCACAACCAACTAAATATATATTATCTTTCACTTCAACAAGTGATGAAATTTTATCTAATAATGATGCTTCGCTTTCAAATGTTTTTATTAATGCATCTTTTTGCTCCATAATTTCATCATACATTTTATATTTCATATTTATCCCTCGAGATATAATTTAAGTAATATGTAATAAGTATTATTTTGTACACTATTAAATTTAAGAAATGCAAAAATTATCTTATTATTAGTTTTAATAGAATATTTTAATTTATTGATATGATTATTTATATAAATAAAATTTAATTTAAGATTTACGAGATTAACCTATAATAAATTAAAATTAAAGATTAATATTTATATTATAAAATATATTATTGTATATTTTTATTAATATAAATATATTATTTAATACTATATAAATAATTAAAAAATATTAATTATTATATTAATAAATAAAATTAATACTTAATAATATTAAAGATTAATCTTTGAGGATAATATGAGTATAAATATTAATTCTATAGGTATGGAAAAAGGAAGTCAATATGAAACCATTATTACAACTATCTCTCCAGATGGGAGTAAGAATGCTGCTCCAATTGGAACAATAGCATATAGTGAAAATGAACTTATGATGAGAATATTTACAACAAGTCATACAGCACAGAATATAATTAAAAATAGGGAATTTATCTCAAATATTACAAGTAATCCGAAAATATTTACCTTATCAACTATAGCTAATCTTCCAGAGGAATATTTTACAGATGAAGATATTCCAGTATTAAAAGATTGTGATGGATATCTTAAATGTAAAGTTAAAAGATTAAAAGAAGCACGTGAAAAAAATGATCCTGTAAATTCTGATGGAAAATCAATAGTTATAAAAGCAGAGGTATGTGAAATTGTAAAAAATAAAGAGTGTCCTCAAATAGTTAACAGAGGATTATATATGTTAATAGAATCTCTTGTAAATTATACACGTATTGATATGGTAGATGATAATTTAAAAGAATATTATATTGAGAGATTCTATGAAGATAAACGTGTAATTAAAAAAGTAGGAACTGAAATGGATAAAGAATCTATAGATATTCTCGAAAAAGAATTGAAAGATAAAGGATATGAAATTAAATAGTAAATATATTAATTAATCTTTATTATCTAGAATTTCTATTATTTCCTCAACTATATCTATAAACTTAAATTCCTCAGAGTCAAATAAACCTTCATCTGATAATTTAAGTGAAGGAATTACTAGTAGTGATAAAAAGGACAAAGTCATAAATGGAGATTCAAACTCACATCCTAGTAATTTTATAATATTATGTAAGTTTTTAAGTTTAAATGCAACTGTTGAAACATCATCATTACACATTAAACCTCCAATTGGTAACTCTAATAATTCGTTAATCTCTTTTTTCCTTGAACAAACAACTAAACCACCATGACTTTCAGTAATATGATTTACGGCCTTAGCCATATCATAGTTATTAGTACCTATCACGATAATATTATGAGAATCATGAGCAACAGATGATGCTATAGCACCATCTTTTATTTTAAAACCTTTAACAAATCCATTGGCTACAGTATCTCCACCGTACCTATTTACAACAGCTATTTTTAATATGTCCTTTGACACATCTTCTTGAATAGTATAATCCTTAACATCTAATTGTTTAATAGTTTTATCTGTTATAAGAGAACCATCCCTAACCTTAATTACACAAGCTTTAACTTTACCTTCTTTAAAATTAGTTATTATATTAAAGTCTTCTGGTATTTTTTTGGATAAATTAAATGTGTTTTGAGTCTGAACTTCTTTTGCATCAAACATTAATTTACCATCTTCATAGACAATTTCTCCACCAACAAAAGTTTTTAAAATATTAAATTGGTCAAAATTATCAATAAGGACAAAGTTTGCCTTTTTACCAACAGCTATTATTCCGGCATCTAAATTATAATGTTTTGAAGGGTTAAAAGTTACCATTTTAATAGCTTCAATTGGAAAAACATCCGTTTCAATTAACTTTTTAATTAATAAATCTAAATGTCCTTTTAAAAGATCAATAGGATTTAAATCATCTGTAACTAAAAAATCGAATATTGGATTTTTTACTAAAACATTATAATCATCACGTGATAAGTTTTTAGCATCTTCTTCATTTGCCCAGAAAATTTGTCTATCATTTTTATTTAACAAATCATCAAAATTCTTAGCAGAAGACCCTTCACGTACCATAATCTTCATACCTAACTTTTTCTTTTCTATAGCCTCATCAAAACTAGAAGATTCATGGTCTGTTGTAATACCTGCATCAATATATTGCTTTAAACCTTCTCCAGATAAAAGGGGTGCATGACCGTCAACTGGTTTATTTAATTTTTTAGCAGATTCAATTTTATGTAAAATTTCTTCATCACCAGTTAATACACCTGCAACATTCATAAGCTCTCCTAATGAAACAACCTCATTTAAGTTTAAAATCAATTTAACAATTTCACTATCTAAAATAGCCCCTGAATTTTCAAAACTAGTAGCAGGAACACAACTAGGTGCAGAATAAAAAAAATCAAATGGAACTTCCCTACCATTTTCTATCATGAAATTAATTCCCTTAATCCCTAAAACATTTGCAATTTCATGAACATCAGCTATAACAGAAGTAGTTCCATATGGAATAACCGCCTTTGCATAATTACTAGGAGTAATAAGAGAACTTTCAATATGGGTATGGCTATCAATAAATCCTGGAAGTAAAATCCCCTCAAAATCTAAATCTACATCAGAAGGATCAGTAGTAGCAATAGGTATTAATTCTTCTATATATCCATCTGAAATATGAATTTCACATGGATAAATATCATTTAACTCAACATCAAGAATATTAGCAACTATAATCTTATCCATAATAGGCCTCAATAAAAATAAAATAAAATAAAATATATAATTAAAAAAAGTGGTTAGATTAAATGCTTAATCATCAACATGTAATGCATCATATAAAACTGGTAAAAATGAACCTACATCAGTTACAATACCAAGTACCTGTGCACTGCCTCTATCTGCTAGTTTAGTTACGGTGGAAGGATTAATATCAACACATACACTACTTACTCTTGAAGGCAACATATTACCTACTGCAATAGAATGTAACATTGTTGCAACCATAAATACCATATCAACATTTTGAACATGTTTACGCATTTCATTTTGTGCAGTAGCAGCATCGGTTATAACATCAGGAAGAGGGCCATCATCACGAATAGAACCTGCCAGTACAAAGGGAACATCATTTTTAATAAGTTCATACATAATACCCCTTGTTAAGGTTCCATCCTCAACAGCTTCTTTTATAGAACCTGAACGATTAATTGCATTTATTGCTCTCATATGATGAGAATGACCATTTGTAACAATATCACCAGTTTCAATATTAATACCAAGTGAAGTGCCAAATAAATTAATTTCAGCATCATGTGTTGCTAAAGCATTTCCAGCAAAAAGTACATCTATAAAACCCTCTTTAATAAGTTTTGCTACAATATTATTAGTTCCAGTATGATCAATAGCTGGCCCTCCAACAAAAGCTATTTTTCCACCTTTACTTTTAACTTTTTTAACTTCTTCTGCAACATCCTTAACAATAGTCATTAAAGGTTTTTCAGATGAAACATCACTATCCATAAATTCAAAGGCATTACTTTTTTCTCTTGGTTTTTGAGGACTTGAAACTTTTACACCTTCAATACCAACAACAATTTTATCTCCTTTTTTAATACTATTAATTGGTACACAATGTGCAAATTCTTTTTCTTCATCAATTACAATTGCACAATCCATTTCAATATCTTTAACTAATAACCAATTGCCATTATAAAGTACATGGGTTATATGATGAGTAGTAGAATAAAATCCCTCTGGAAGAACTTTATCTGCTGGAGAACTTAATAAATTAACTTCTTTAATTTCTGAAATTGAAACACCAATAGCTGAAAGTTCATCTAAAATTTCATTTAATTTATCTATTGATTTTGCATATACTATCATTTTTGCTCTAGACATATCAGATTTATTTTTACCAACCTGAATATCTACTACGTCAAAATCTCCCTCTCTGTTCATAATTATATCAAATGTTTTTGGCAAAATATATGAATCAATAATATGGCCAGAAAGTTCTATTTCACGTTTAAACATTTTTATTCTCCTACATTATAATTAAAAAAATATTTGCTTATAAAAAAAATATTTATAATAAATTTTAGTAAATTAATCTATTTAAATATTTAGGGTAAAAATTTTAAATATGATTAAATTAAATATTAAATAAAAAAAAGAATATTTATAGTAATTAAAAAATTATTCTATCCCCATTAATGATAAAAAGTCATATATAAATTTACTTGCAGTAATAGCAGTAATATCACCAAGTTTATCTGTAGCTGTTTCCATAACATCAAAACCAATAATCTCTTTATCTTTAAGTGCAATTAAAATTTCTAAAATATCATCTGGAGAAAGTCCTATAGGAACCGGGTTACCTAAAGAAGGTGCAAAAGAAGGGTCTAAAACATCCATATCTATAGAAATATAGATTTTAGAGTTAATTGATTTGATATATTCTATTAAAGGTTTAATATTCTCTCTAACATTTGAAGCATGAAAAGTTATAATATTATTATGATTATAGACAAATTCTTCCTCTTCAAGTGATGACGAACGTATTCCTATTTGGATAATTTCATTAGGACCTAATTCAAAAGCTCTTCTCATAACAGTTGCATGTGAATATTTTTCATCTAAATAATTATCAATTAAATCTCTATGAGCATCAAAATGAATAATTGTAACATCATTTAATGTATTATTATCTGAATTTAAAGCAATGGCACGTAATGCACCTTCACTCATACTATGTTCCCCACCAATTAAAATTGGACATATATTATGATTTAATAAATCAGTAACAGTTTCACATAATAAATCACATGTTTTTTGACAGTTACCCGGTATAGTATTTAAGTCACCGAAATCATAAAAAAGAGTATTTATTTCTGTTTTTAAAGGAAGGTTATAATATTCAAAGGAATATGATCCTTCTCTTACAACTATAGGCCCATATCTAGAACCAACATGATAAGAAACTGTACTATCAAATGGTACTCCTATAATACCCCAATGTTGTTCATCGTTTATGTCAATTTTTTCTAAGTCCTCTTCTTCAGCAGAAAAAGCAAATTTACAGGGATTATGAGTAGAAAAAATCATTAAATCACCATGATATAAAAAAAAGAAAAAGAATAAGAAAAGTAAGAGTATAATAAACTTTTCAAAAAAAAATATTAAAAAAGAGTGTAGAACTATTTAGGTGCAGAACCTTTAGTTCTCATAATTTTCATATTTCCCATAGCTTCAATATATTCTACTTCAATACCTTCAACTACTTTATCAGCTAACTCTTCAGGTAAAGGTAAATCTATGGTTTCATAATTTTCCATATCCATAATTTGAACATTAGCTCCTTGAATAGATATTACTTGACCTACTCTTTTATCAATAATAGGAATATCCACTTTAGCGTTAACAGGTTTAGTTAATGTTCTTTTTTGATCATCGAAAACACCCATAGCTTCTACTCTAGCTTTTGCAGCTCCGTGTTTTCCAGGTGAAGAAGTACTTAGACTTACAATTTTACAAGGTTCACCATCTAATACAACATATTTACCAATTTTTAAAGTTTTAACTTCTACAACTTTAGTTGCCATAAATTTATCCTCCAAATAATAAAATATTTAATAAACATAAACAAGTATGATTTTATAAAATAATAGAATTTCTATTTCTAAAATCAAAATTTAAAATCAATTTATAATTAATTACAATTATAAATATATTATAAATATAATATTATTTTATTTTTATATAAATGTTAGTATATTTAGGTTCTTTCAAAAACCTATGTGATTTGAATTTTCATCTGTTTTTGAGCCACGAAATTTTTTTAATTCTAATTTTTCGTTATTTTCAATTTAAAAGAAAAAAAATTAGTATAAAGGTAGAACTTAAATATTAACATGTTTAACAAAAACATAAAAGATACATAAAGATATACAACAGAAGTTTACATCTTCATTTAAAGCCTCCCCTTTAAATACCTAAATAAAAAACTATTATAAAATTAAAAATTAATATAAAATTTTATTTATTTAAAATAAAATAATATTATATAAAATTTCTATATTATAATAATAAATATTTAAGATGAAAAAATGAAGATAGCGATAGTATCTGGAAAAAGTGAAGGACCTACAGAGTTAAATGCATTTGACAATGCACTTATGGATGCAGGAATTGGTGATGTAAACTTAATTAAAGTTTCAAGTATGTTAGGTGCAAATACTGAAATTATAGACTTACCTAAACTTAAAGCAGGGTCTATGGTAAATTGTGTTCTTTCCACTATTAACTCAAAAAATAAAGGTGATACAATAACTGCATGTATTGCAATAGCAATTGGAGATAATTTAGGTTGTGTAGTTGAAAATGCAGGAATAAATATATCAAACGAAGAAAATCGAAAAGATGCTCTAGAAATGGTTAAATATATGATGCATAAACGTAACGAAAAGATTAATCAGATGATAATAGAAGATTCAACACATACTGTAGAAAATATTGGAAGTGTAGTTGCATCAGTAGTTTATATTAATGAATGACTTTAGAATAAATATTAATTTTAAAAGGGGATATTATGGAAAAAGAAGAAATTGAAAAATGTAAAGAGATATCTCTTGCAATAATCGAAAATGTGGAAAATGCTGTAAAAGGTCATTTTGGTAAGGTAGAATCTGGAAAATTCGTTAAAATGGGAGCAGATGGAACACCTACATCACGTATAGATTTAGCTGCAGAAGACCAAGTAATTTCATATCTTAAAAATCAGGACTTTATCTGTTATTTAATTAGTGAAGAAATTGGAGAGTTGAAATTAGGTAAAGGAACCTCAAAAGAAGTTCATCTAACAGAAGAACTTTTAAAACAAAGTAGCCCTGAAGCTAAATATATTTTCTTATGTGATCCTTTAGATGGAACAAGTAATGCAATAAAAAACATTCCTTCCTTCGGTATTTCTATTGCAATAGCTCCAGTTCCAAAAGGAAGGGTAGCAACTATTGAGGATGTTGAAATTGGAACAATAAAGAATTTTGCAAGTGGAGATATTTGCCAAGCAGTTAAAGGAGAAGGATCCCTATTAAATGGTAAAAGAATTAAACCAACCAAAGAAACTGATTTAGAAAAAATATCTCTTGGAGGATTTACTAAAACCAACACAGGATCTGTTGCAAAAATAGTAGATACTGCACGAAGAATGAGAGTTCTTGGTTCTGTAGTACTTGAATTATCATATATTGCTAGTGGAAAATATGATGCATTTCTAGATTTAAGAGGAAGTAGAATTATTGATATTGCAGCAAGCCAATTAATTGTCAAAGAAGCAGGAGCAATTGTAAGTAATAAATATGGTGAAAAATTAGATAATAAACTAAGTATTTATGAAAAGGCAGTTATTGTCGGTGCAAGCAATAAAGAACTTCATGATAAACTAATTAAAATTATTAACAATGATGATATTCATGAAATTAATTCAGTAGCAATTATATCCCGTATTGATGAAAATAAATCCATATTATACGCTATTAAAATTATTAACATTTTAATGGACAGGGGAATAAATATTTCTATAGAAACATCACTAGCAAATAAACTTCAAAAATTAAAAAACAGTCCAGAGCTAAGTGAGATTATTGAAGAAACAAAAAATAAAGCACCTAAAATTGCAAAACAATTAGAAGATATAAACTTTAATATTGATTTTAAAGGATTATCTACAGATTTTAAACAAATTAAAAGTGATTTAGCAATAATTTTAGGTGGAGATGGTACTTTACTTAGAACCCAATCATTACTTACAACAGAAATACCTATTTTTGGCATAAATATGGGTACAGTAGGATTTTTAACTGAAATTGAAGTATCAGAAACATTTAAAACCTTAGAAAGTATTCTTGATGGAAAATATTATCAGGAAAAAAGAAGTCAAATCATTGTTTCCCATGAAAACCATAATTATACTGCTTTAAATGAAGTGGTAATTATGACAGATAAACCTGCTAAAATGTTACACTTTGAAATTAGAGTTGATGGGGAAATTGTGGAAGAGTTAAGAGCTGATGGACTGATAATTTCTACACCAAGCGGTTCAACTGCTTATTCTATGTCTGCAGGTGGACCAATTGTAGACCCTAAAGTTAGAGGATTTGTTATTGTGCCAATCTGCCCATATAAATTAGGAGTTAGACCATTTGTTGTATCAGATACAAGTGAAATACGTGTAAAACTATTAAAACGTGGAAAAAGTGCAATATTTGTAATGGATGGGCAGATTACCGAAAAAGTTAATTATCTTGAAGAGATTATATTTAAAAAATCTCAAAATGATGTTACATTTATTAGAACAAATAATAAATATTTTTACAGCAAAGTTAAAGATAAATTAGGTGCCGGTGGAATAAATACGGAACCTCGCTCTATATAATTACATGATAAATTAATCTGAATCAATAAGTATGTGAAAATATGAATTATCTAGTAGTTGATATGACTCATGGGGGAGTAAAATTATGTTTAAAATTATCAAAAGATAAAGAAAATACAGTATATGGATATGATATCTATCATAGTCTTAAACAATCCGATTTAAAAGAAATTGAATCAAATAATATTAAACTAATAGAAAACATTGGAAATTTAAAAAATCTTAATCTTTTATCTGTAATATCACCAGTTCACTGTCGGCTACAAGAAGAAAATTATAAAGAACAAATTAATAAGAATATTACTTATTATACTCATCATAGTGGAGTTAAATTAATACTTAAAACTTGGCTTAATAAAATGAATAAGTCAAATATTCCCATTATTGAAATTACAGGTGTTAAAGGAAAAACAACTACCTCATTTATTTTAAAAGAAATACTTCCTAATCCTCTACTACTATCAAGTTTAGGATCATATATTTTTAAAGAAGACCCGATTATTTTAAAGAAAAATATTAGTATTACTCCTGCAAATATTATTGAAACTATTGATATGGCAGGTAAAATTGCAAATCCTAAATGTAGCTTAGATATGGATGGAAATAAGTTTAAAGATGAAATTAATTATGAAAGTGCAATATTTGAATCTTCCCTTGGAGCTTGTGGAATAGGTGATATTGGAATACTTACAAATATTATTGAAGATTACCCAATTGCAAAAGGTAAATCTAGTGCAAGTATTGCAAAAGAACAAATATTTAATTGTAAACTTGTTGTCTGTGAATATAATACTCTTAAACAATATTATAAAAAGTTCAATGAAGATAAAATAAATACATTTGCTATTAATAATGATAACTCTGATGTTAATCTAATAGGAAAGAATATAAAATACGGATTAAATAAAACAAGCTTTACTATAGAATATAATAATTTAAAAACAATAAATGGAAATTTAATTAGTGGTAATTTTAATGTTGTAAGTTTTGCACCTGGACCTCACCATATATTAAATATACTTGCAGCTACCACAGGAGCATTATCTTTAGAAATTGAGGAAAAAGTAATTATTAATGGTTTATCTAATTTTAAAGGTATTGAAGGTAGAAGTTCTATAAGAAAAATAGATAATTCCACAATTATAGAAGAGATTAATCCTGGACTTAATACAAGTTCAATTGAAAAATCAATAGAGATGGTGGAAGAGGATAATGATTATAATATAATAATTGGTGGAAAATATGGTATTACATGTGAAGAGATTGAGGAAGATAAACTGATAAAACTCATAGGAAGTAAAATATTAAAGAACCCTCATCTTAAAATAATACTTGTTGATGAACTTGGCCATTCTATAAAGAGGAAAATTAATAATCTTGATAGTAAATTTGAATCTACAATATACATTCAAGAACTTGATCAAGCCATAGAATATTCACTGAAAAATAATAAAAATATACTTCTAATTTATAGGTCAAATTATAGTCAAGTAAATAAAAGATAAAAATTCTTAATTAAATTCTAAAAAAATAAAAAAATAAAAAGTTTTATTAAAAATATGATTAATTAATAGATAAATCAAAAAATAAATATTATAAATAAACTATTTAGAAAATTGATAATAATAAAAAGATAATAAAAAATCAAAGGAAGTAATGAAATGAAAGTAGGAACTAGAGGAAGTAAATTAGCGCTTACACAAACTAAACAAACATGCCAAGATATAGCTAATATTAGTGGTGAAAAGATAGAAGTAGATATTATAAAAACAAAAGGAGATAAAATTACAGACTCACAACTTTATAATATGGATTCTAAAGGACTTTTTACAAAAGAATTAGATAAAGCCGTGCTAGAAGAAGAAGTGGACTTTGCAGTACATAGTCTCAAAGATGTTCCAACTGAATTAGATGAAGATTTACAAATAACAGCAGTTCCTACAAGAGTTAAAGCAAATGAAGTTTTTATATCCAATATGAATTGGAATGATCTTGAAGAATGTTCAAGTTTAGGGTCAAGTAGTCTTAGAAGAGAAGCCTTTTGTAAATATCACAATAAAAGATTTAAATTTAAACCCCTTAGAGGAAATGTTGAAACAAGAATCCAGAAAGTATTAGATGGAGAGGTTGATGGAACATTAATGGCTGAAGCAGGACTAATAAGACTTGGACTTACAAAGTATATTAAAGAAGAATTCCCTATTGATTATATTACACCTGCTGCAGGTCAAGGAGCACTTGCAGTAATATCCCGAAAAGATTCCAAACAAGTAAATGAGACACTTAAAAAAATAGATGACTATAAAACTCATCAAACAGTACTTGCAGAAAAGACCGTCCTGTATGAACTTGGAATAGGATGTCAATGGCCACTTGGGTCATATGGACAATTAAATAATGAAAATAAACTTGAATTATATTCTGTTCTTTTAAATGAAAAAGGGGAAATTTTACATAAAACTACTACAACAGGTTCAATAAAATCAGCAAAAGAACTTGGTATAAAAGTAGGTAAAGAATTAATAGAATATATTTAATAAACTTTTATTTTAAATATATAGTTTCTTACCAAAAGTTTATACCTAATGAGTAATAAATATATATTCATGGAAAAATTTAATAATAAAATTAAGAAACATTTAGAGCTTTATGAAA
>OMVX01000024.1 GCA_900314605.1 uncultured Methanobrevibacter sp.
AATATCTATATTTAATAATTGTACTTCATAGTATTTAAATTTACAGAATAAATAACAGAAAAAAAATTATAAAAAAAGTAAGTTTGTGTCCCACCCTCATTTTAAAGTTTCAAAATTTTTTAGTTTAAAAAATTTTTTTAAAATTATTATAATATAATTCTAATGTTTATTTCAATTTTTACTAATAATTTATTTTATTTTATTTTAACCACATTAATATTTGGGTTTAATTATTCTACTTTTGAATTTTATTCAGTTAATTTTTAAAAAAATTATTATTATTTCAATTCTATCTTTTTAATATTTATTTTATTATATACTTTTCAACTAACAATCGGATTTCTGATTTTTAATAATATAGATAATTCTTAACACTATCAATAATTATTTAAAGCAATATATACATAAAATTTAAGTGAAACTATTTTAAAATCATTTTAATTTTAAAATATTTTTCATAAATTTTTATAATAATATTAGTTTCTAGAAAAAATTATGGATACTTTATATATTAAAAATTAGATAAATTAACATATTAATAATTTTGATAGTAAGAGAAATAATTTAATATAAAAATATTTTTAAAGTTGAGGATATTATGGTAAATATGAGTTTTAAGTCTAGAATGCATATGTATTCTATATTCTTTCTTTTTGTAATGGTAAGCTTAGCTATTTCACCATTTTATTTTGGTGAGCCTTTTACTGCAGAAAATATTTCTTATTCATTCCTGATTGCTTTAGTGGGGATTATATTTCCAGTAGTGTCTTTCAGGCCTCAATGGAATAAGGCTATCTTGTTTATAGAAGGTATTTTATTCGCCATTATTGGTTACACTTTCTTAAAGGTACCTTATAATTATGTTTTCTTAGTTTTTGGTTTGTTCTTTGTTGCTATTTCAATTTTAGCTTATATGAGAAAATTACCTCCTCGTTTTCTTAAATTCTTTTATCAGACTAGTAAGAAAAAGTGATTTTTTTTTTAAAATTATATTTTTATATTAGGATTTTACTTATTTGAAGATATTATTAATAGTTTTATTCGTTTTATTTAGAAAACTTATGATTTTTCAACCGAAAAATACGATTAATGGTTATTAATCTAAATAAAATTTTTAAATTCCATGGTGATTATATATGGCAGAAATATCAGAGGCTATCTCAATGATTAAAAAAGCCGAAAGTGATGCTGTTACTACTGTAGAAGATGCTAATGTTAAATCAGAGGATTTAATCAAAGATGCTACTTCTAAAGCTAGTCAAATAGTTGTTGACGCTAAAGGTTCAGCAACACATGAGGCTGAAGTCGCTGTTTTTAATTCAGAAGATAAAGCTAAAAAAGAGGCTAATCAAATTAAGAATCAAGCTAAATCTAGTGTTGAATCTATTAAAGCTAACTCTTCAGTAAATGTTGATGAAGCTGCTTCTGTTATTGTTGAAAAATTGTTGTAGTGTGAGATTAATGTTTCAAACTGAAAGAATGCGTAAACTTAGAATAGTAACATTTGATGCTTATGCTCCAAAGGTAGTTAGTGCCTTACATGAAGAGGGTATAAGCCAAATTGATGATATTTCAGAACGTATTCAACAGGATCCTGAAATTGCGGAGCTTGTCACTCCATCAAAATCCACTTCAAAAACTGGTCAAATATCATCTTTATTGATGAAAACATCAAGTATTTCTGATACTTTTGGTAATGCTCAAGCATATGGAAATGGTATTAAAGATACTTTACATTCAGTATTTAGTCCAGATTTAATTGTTCCTAAAGAGGTGGATGATTTAGATACTGATGCTTTAATTACTTATGCAGAATCAGTTTTAGATGATGTAAGTGCAGAATTAGATCCTTTAGAGGAAAAAATATCCGCTCTCGACACTGAAAAAAGTAGATTAACTTCTAAAATTACCATTGCTAGTAAGTTAACTAATTTAAATGTTGACTTAGGTATTTTAAGAGATACTGATACTACTTCAACAATAGTTGGAAGGATTGATGTTGAATCTGCTTCTGAAGTAAAAGCAGAATTAAATAAAATTACTGATGAAATTATAATTGAAGAAGTAAAACAAGATAAGATTTTTTCAAACATTATTGTTGTTACTTCAAATGAATATAAAGATATGGTATATTCTTCACTTAGGAAATTTAATTTTGATAATTTAGATGTTGATGATATGGATGGTACTCCATCACAGTTCATTAGTTCTGCTCAATCAAGATTAGATACTATTGAAAGTGAAAAATCCCAACTCCTAGTTCAATTGAAAGAACTTTCTAAAAAATGGGATGATGATATTCTTGCTTTAAAAGAAATGTTAGAAAATGAAAAAGAGAAAAATGAAATTTTTTCCAGTTTTGCTGAAACTGAAAATACTAAATTCTTTGAAGCTTGGATTCCTCTTAAAAAAGTGGATGAAGCTAAAAAATTAGTTGAATCTGCTAGTGAAGGATATTGTGTTATTGAAGTTGAAGATGTTCCAGATAATAGTGAAGAGGTTCCTGTTCTTCAAAACCATTCTGGATATGTTAAACCATATGAACTTATTGTACAAATGTACTCTCCATTGAAATACAATGAAATAGACCCTACATTATTTGTAGCTATAACCTTCCCATTCTTCTTTGGTTTCTGTTTAACTGATGTATTTTACGGTTTCTTAAATTTCCTTGTAGGATACTTTGCATTATATAGGGGACTTGGAAGAAATAGTGAAAATATGAGGTCTTATGGTAAAATCTTTATGGCTTGTGGAATATGGGCTATGATTTTAGGTGCAATTACTAATGCTATGTTAGGAGATTTCTATGATAGGATTTTAGGTATAGGTCCACTTCCTACTACTATTCCTTGGTTAGATTCATTCCATAATGCAGCTACAATTTTAGTTATCGCTATTGCTGTTGGTTTTATTTACCTTAATATAGGATTCTTATTAGGTGCAATAAACAATATTAGGAAGGGTGATGTTAAAGAAGCTTTATGTACTCAAATTGTTTGGTTTGTTTTTGAAGTAGGTATTATTTTCTTAGCATTAGGTTATATGTTGCCAGCTATCGGTATGATTGGATTTGTCATTGGAGGATTATTCATCATTGCAGCTCTAGGACTCCTTGTATGGGGTAGTGGTGCTTATGGTGCAATGGATGTGTTCAGTTATATGGGAGATCTTCTTTCATTTGCAAGGTTACTTGCATTATGTTTAGCTACCGGTGGTGTTGCAATGACAGTAAATATCATTGCAAATATGTGTAACACTATGATTCCAATTCCAGTTGTTGGAGTAATTATTGCAATTATAGTGTTTATCGGAGGACACTTTGTAAATTGGCTTTTCCAAACTCTTGGTGCTGCAGTAAATGCATTACGTCTTAACTATGTAGAGTTCTTTGCTCAGTTTTATCAAGGTGGAAAACACAAATTCGAGGCTTTCAAAGCTAAAAGAAAATTTACTAAAATTAATAAATAGTTTTTCATTTATAATTACAATTCAAATTTAAAAAAAATTTCAAATTTATAATATATTTAAGGAGAAATAAATTATGGTAGAAATTGTCTTAGGAACTGCTTTAGCAGCTCTCGGTGCTGGAATTGCAGTTGGATTTGCTGGTTTAGGATCAGGTTTAGGTCAAGGAATGGCAGCTGCAGGTTCTGTTGGTGCTGTTGCAGAAGATGGAGATATGTTTGCAAGAGGTATTATTTTCTCAGCATTGTGTGAAACTCAGGCTATTTATGGTTTCTTAATTGCTATTTTATTATTAGTTTTCTCAGGATTACTTGGAGGAAAACCAATTGATAATATTGCAATAGGTATTGTTGCTATAGGTGCAGGTGCTGCTGTTGGATTTGCAGGTCTTGGTTCTGGTATGGGACAAGGTATTGTTGCAGGTTCTTCTGTTGGTGCAATTGTTGAAAATGAAGATATGTTTGCAAGAGGTATTATTTTCTCAGCATTACCTGAAACTCAGGCTATTTACGGTTTCTTAATTGCTATCTTACTTATGGTATTTGGTAATATTTTAGGATAGATTAGGAGGTCTTTTAATGAGTTCTGGGGCAGATAAAATTGTCTCTAACATTAACTCTGAGGCTCAAGCTAAAGCTGATGGAATAATTCAAGAAGCTCAAACTAAAGCTGATGATATCATTGCTAAAGCACAAGAAGATGCTAAAGTTGAATCAGAGAAAATTCTTGCTGATGGTCAAAAACAAGCTGATATGAGATATCAACAAATTATATCTGAAGCGAGAATGAATCAACGTAGAGCTGAGTTAGGGGCTAAAGAAGAAGTTATCGAAATGGCTTTTACTAAAGCTATGGATGATTTAAAAGAATTAGGATCTACTACAGATCCAAAATATGTAGACGCATTATCAAAAATGGTTAAAGAAGCTGCTATGGAAATTGGTGGTGGAGATTTAACTGTTCATGTTAAAGATAGTGATAAAGCTAAAGTTGAATCTACTTTAAGTTCTATTGCTAGTGATGTATCTTCTAAATTAAATGTAACTACTACTTTAGAATTTGGTGAACCAATTAATACTATTGGTGGAGCTATTGTTCAAACTAAAAATGGAGATATAGAAGTAAATAACACTATTGAATCTAGACAAGAAAGATTTAAAAAATCATTACGTAGTGATGTTGCTCAAATATTATTTAAATAGGAGTGAGAAAATATGGCTGAAGACATAGCTACTTTAATATCACAACTAAATATAGATCCTCAAGTATTCATGGTATTCTTAATTGTTGCACTTATGATTGTTGGGGCTGTTGTAGTTGTTGTTGCAAGTAGACCAATTTTAGATGTTTATCCTTATCTCAATCCTATTGCTAAAGTAAGAGCTAGAAAAGGTAGACTTTTAGATGACAAACAAATGTCAGAAATTTTAGAATCAAATAATATTGAAGAATTTTCTTCTTATTTAAGAGGTTTACCGGATTATGCTCCATATTTAGCAGAATACCCTATTGAAAAATCATTAGATGTACATATGGCTGATACTTATAAATTTATTTCAACTATTGTACCTAATGAAGTTAAAGATTCATTCGATGTATTAGCAACCAAAGTAGATATTGCTAATATTAAAGCGTTATTAACTGCTAAAGAAGTAGGTTATAGTAATGAAGAAACATCTAATTTATTACTTCCTTCTGGTTCCTTATATAATGATTTAGATCGCTTAGTAGATGCAAACTCAGTTAATGATGTTATTGCTGGTTTAGATGGAACAGAATATGGAGATATTTTAGCTGATGCAATTCCAAAATATGAAGAGGAAGGTTCACTTTTACCATTCTCAAATGCATTAGATAAATATTATTTACATAAATTATTACATTCCACTAAAGTTCCAGGAAATGATAATACTAAAGCAATTTATTCATATATTGGAACCCAAGTAGATATGGATAATCTTAAATTAATAATTAGAGCAAAAGCTGATGGTTTAGATTATGATGCACTTAGTCCTTATTTAATTAGTGAAGGTTATCAATTAAGAGAATGGAAACTCAAAGATTTAATGGAATCTGATTCTGTTGAAGGAGTCATCTCTTCATTAGACGGTACAAAATATGCAGAGATTCTTCAAGAACCACTTTCCAGATATAATAATGGAGAATCTATTTCTGTATTTGAAAATGCATTAGATTCTTACTTTGCAGATTATTCACATTCTTTATCTTTAGAAAAACCTTTAGGTGTAGGTCCAATTATAGGATTTTTAAGTGGTAAAGAAAGAGAAATTAAAAACTTAAAAATCATTGCAAGAGCTAAAAGAGAAGAAGGATTCCCTGAGGCTAAAATTCAGGAGATGCTTGTATGATTTCATATGTTGATTATGGAGTGATATTATGAGTTCTGTTGCTGTTATTGGAGATATTGATACTGTCACCGGTTTTAGACTTGGTGGAGTTAGAGAAGGACGTGTTGTAAATAATAAAGAAGAAGCTGAAAAAGCTCTTGATGACTTGATTGAAACCAATGTTTCAATTATTATTATTACTGATAAAATAGCTGATGAAATAAGAGTACATATGAACAAAACAATTGGTTCAGAAATTGTACCTATGGTTATTGAAATCCCTGATAAAGATGGTATATCTGAATCTGATGGAGATCAAATGAGAGCTCTTATAAAACGAGTTATTGGGGTAGATATCAAATGATTACTGAAGGAAATATTATCAAAATTGCTGGTCCGGTTATCATCGCTGATGGGATGAGAGGGACTCAGATGCATGAAATGGTAAGAGTAGGTGAAGCAAAACTTATCGGGGAAATTATTGAACTCGAAGGTGACACTGCTACCATTCAAGTATATGAAGAAACTGCAGGTATTAAACCTGGAGAAGTCGTAGAAAGTACAGGAGGTCCATTATCTGTAGAACTTGGTCCTGGTATTATGGGGGCTATTTATGATGGAATTGAAAGACCTCTTGAAATTATCCGGTCTGAATCTGGTGATTTCATTGCTAGAGGTATTCAAGTACCTTCTATTGACAAAGAGAAAAAATGGACATTTAAACCAGTAGTTGCTGTTGGTGATAAAGTAACTGGTGGAGATATTATTGGTGAAGTTGAAGAAACTTCTGCTGTTGTTCATAAAATTATAGTACCACCTAGTGTTTCAGGTACTATTAAATCTATTGTTAACGGTGACTACACTGTAGTAGATGATATTGCAGAAGTAGAAACTGAAGACGGTTCTATTGAAAAAATTCAAATGTTACAAATTTGGCCTGTAAGGAAAGCTAGACCTTATGTTGAAAAACTTGACCCAGATATACCACTTGTAACTGGTCAAAGGGCTCAAGATACTTTCTTCTCTGTTGCTAAAGGAGGTACAGCTGCTATTCCTGGTCCTTTCGGTTCAGGTAAAACTGTTACCCAACAACAATTAGCTAAATGGGCAGATGCAGATATTGTTGTATATATTGGATGTGGAGAACGTGGAAACGAAATGACTGAAGTACTTACTGAATTCCCATTCCTTGACGATCCGAAAACAGGTAATCCAATTATGGATAGGACTGTTCTTATCGCAAACACATCTAACATGCCGGTAGCTGCTCGTGAAGCTTGTGTATATACTGGTATTACTATTGCAGAATATTTCAGAGATCAAGGTTACGATGTAGCACTTATGGCAGATTCAACCTCTAGATGGGCAGAAGCTATGAGGGAGATTTCTGGAAGATTAGAAGAAATGCCTGGTGAAGAAGGTTATCCTGCATACTTGGCATCTAGATTAGCTCAATTCTATGAAAGAGCAGGAAGGGTTCACACAATCGGTTCTAAACCTAAAGAAGCTTCCATTAGTGTAGTTGGTGCTGTATCACCTCCTGGTGGAGATTTATCCGAACCTGTTACTCAAAACACTTTACGTATTACAAAAGTATTTTGGGCATTAGATGCATCTCTTGCAGATAAACGTCACTTCCCTTCAATTGATTGGTTACAAAGTTATTCATTGTATGTTGACAGTATCCAAAATTGGTGGCAAGAAACTGTTGGTGATGATTGGAGAGCTAACCGTGATGAAGCTATGGTTTTACTCCAAGAAGAATCTGAACTTCAAGAAATTGTACAATTAGTAGGTCCAGATGCTTTACCTGATTCACAACAAGTTACATTACAAACAGCACGTATGTTAAGAGAAGATTTCTTACAACAAAATGCATTTGATGATGTAGATACTTATTGTCCTCCTGCTAAACAAGCTGATATGTTAAGAATTATTCTTTTATTCAATAAAGAAGCTCAAAATGCTATTGCTAGAGGTGGAGACATTAAAAAATTAGAATCTTTACCTATTAAAGATGAAATTGCTAGGATGAAATATGTACCTACAGAAGAATTTGTTGAAAAGGCTAAAGATATTAAAGCTAAACTTGTAGAACAAATTGGTGGTGTATAGAATGAATACTGATATTAAAACTAGGGAATACACTACAGTTACTGAAGTAGCTGGTCCTTTAATGGTTGTTGAAGGTGTTGAAGGAGTAGCATACAGTGAAATGGTTGATATTGAAACTCCTGCTGGAGAAAAAAGAAGTGGTCAGGTTTTAGAAGTAAGGGATGACATTGCTGTTGTTCAAGTTTTCGAAGGTACTTCTGATTTAAACACTAAAACTACTAAAACTAGATTCACTGGTTCTACTGCAAAAATTGGTGTTTCAAGAGAAATGATGGGACGTATCTTTAACGGTACTGGTAAACCTATTGATGGTGGTCCAGAAATTATTCCTGAAAAAGAATTAGATATTAATGGAAGTCCTATGAACCCAACATCAAGGGAATATCCTGCTGATTTTATTCAAACTGGTATTTCCACTATTGATGGAATGAATACCTTGGTAAGGGGACAAAAACTTCCTATTTTCTCAGGTTCTGGTTTACCTCACAATGATCTTGCAGCACAAATCGCAAGACAAGCAAAAGTAGTAGGTGAAGATACTGAATTTACAGTAATTTTCGGTGCTATGGGTATTACTCACGAAGAAGCAAACTTCTTTATGAATGAGTTTGAAAGAACTGGAGCATTAGAAAAAGTAACAGTATTTATGAACTTAGCAGATGATCCTGCTATTGAAAGGATTTTAACTCCTAAAATGGCTTTAACTACTGCTGAATACTTTGCATTTGAATTAGGTATGCATGTACTTGTTATCTTAACTGATTTAACTAACTATTGTGAAGCTTTAAGGGAAATTTCTGCTGCTAGGGATGAAGTACCTGGAAGAAGAGGTTATCCTGGATACATGTATACTGATTTAGCAGGTATATATGAAAGAGCAGGCCGTATTCAAGGTAAAGAAGGTTCTATTACTCAAATGCCTATTTTAGTCATGCCTCAAGATGATATTACTCACCCTATTCCAGATTTAACCGGATATATTACTGAAGGACAAATCGTATTAAGTAGGGATATTTTCAGGAAAGGTATTTATCCTCCTGTTGATGTATTACCTTCATTATCTCGTTTAATGAGTGGTGGTATTGGAGAAGGTAAAACCAGACCTGATCACAGTGGAGTATCTGATCAGATGTATTCAGCATATGCAGAAGGTCGTGACTTAAGAGATTTAGTTGCTGTTGTAGGGGAAGAAGCTCTTACAGAAAGGGACCAAAGTTTCCTAAAATTTGCTGATGCATTTGAAAATAGATTTGTAACTCAAACCAAGGATGAAGACAGAACTATTGAAGAAACTTTAGACCTTGGTTGGGATATGTTTAGAATATTACCTAGATCTGAACTTAAAAGGGTCAAAGACGAATTTGTTGCAGAACACCTTAAAGATTAGATTTGTTGTATTAGAATTAATCCAACTTTCTAAAGGAGGATATTATGGCAGAAGAAATTTTAGAAGGAATTAACCCTACTCGTATGGAGTTACTTGCTCTTAAAAAACGTCAAAACCTTGCAGTTAAAGGTCACAGTTTACTTAAAGAAAAACGTGATGCTTTAATTAAAGAGTTTTTTGATATTTTAGACAGAGTAAAAGGTGCTCGTTCTGATGTAGAGTTAACCCTTAATGAAGCTTATGAAGCTTTAACATTAGCTCAAATTCAATTAGGTGATTTGGCTGTTCAAAAAACTGCTTTATCCGTTAAAGAATCCGTAGATGTTAATGTTACATCTAGGAATATTATGGGTGTTCCAGTTCCTTTATGTGATACAGAATTTGATTCAAGAACTTTAGTTGATAGAGGTTATGGTTTTTCAGACACTTCAATTCAATTAGATAATGCTGCTAAAAAATTCGAAGATTCAGTAAAAATGATAATTGAACTAGGAGAAATTGAAAAAACTATTTTCCTTTTAGCTGATGAAATTGAATCTACTAAACGTCGTGTAAATGCTCTTGAACATGTTATGATTCCAAAATTAGAAAACACAGTTAAATCTATTGACATGAGACTTCAAGAGATGGAAAGGGAAAACTTCGTTAGATTGAAAATGATTCGGTCTACTCTTGAACAAAACGAAGCAAAAAATGCAGCTAAAACCGCTTTTGACAAAGCTTAAATAAAACGAATATCTAGTATACCTAGATTAGATTAAAAAAGGGATAGGGATTTTTTTTCTCTTACTATCAAATCCCTTTTTTTAATTAATCTTTTTTATATATTTGATTAGATTAGATTATTTTAGGTTTTTTAACTTAAATTTTTTAAAAAATACTTTATTTATTTAAAAACAGTTTTTAATCAGTTTATATTATGCAAAATATATTTTTAGTGATTATTATGGAAAGAAATCCATTTCAACTTGCAATGTTAGATCCTGATAAAAGGGCAAAATTATTTATATATATTAATATTGCTATGATTGCAACTACTTTTTTAATTGTTTTTGGAACAATCTTGTTTATACTAATTGCTTTAGGAATAATTAAATTTTAAATTATAGATTATTTATTAAATTTCTTAAAACTTTTTTTTAGTTTAAAATATTTTATTTCAATCAATATTTTAATTAGTTTATATTATATTACATTTTTAGATGATACTTTTTTTTTACACAATGTTTTAAATATTATTTTATTGGATAAATATTAGAATTAAGATATTCTTTTAAATTATTTATTTTTTTAAGTCCTTTTTTAACATTATTTGTTTCTTGAATTATAGTTATTAAAGGCTCATTTTTTTCTATAATTGTACCTTCTTTTGAAATATCATATAATCCTTCTTTATTTAGATTTCCTTGTTTTAATTTATAAGGAGCATAAATAATTTCTTTTATACCATATCCTTTTGGATTAACTTCACTAATTATTTCTCCATTACATGCATTTATATGTTCTTTAAGTAGATTTATTGATAATACTTTTTCCACACATTCATATGTTCCTTGAAAACGTGGATTAACTTCAATTAAATATAAATCATTATTTAATATATTCTCTTCTTCCTTATCTGATAATATTAAGTCTACACCATTTGAACCAATTAATCCACAATCTTTTATTATTTCTTCAGAAAATTGGCATATATCTTCGTTAAGCTCTTTTACTCCTATTTCATCATGTGCTATTGTATATTTATTTAATACTTCTAGGGATTTTATATCTAGAGGCAGTATATTTCCACAATACCTGTAATCTTCACTAAAACCTAAATCATTTTGGCTTAATAGACGGGTATTTATTATGGTTTTTGCATCACTACTACTTGATAAAACAGAGGAAGAAATATTTATTCCACTAATATATTCCTGTAGTATTATTTCATCTAAACTATTAAACATATTTTCAATCAAATTTTTCATATAATTATCTTTAATGTAGGTATCATAATCTAAAAGTAATGTATTATATCCTCCAGATCCTTGTTTGGGTTTTATAATAAATTGAATTTCATCATGACCTTTAAGTATTTCAACCAATTCATCTATATCATTAACTAATGTAGTATGTGGAGATAAAAATTTATTTTTTATTTTATTGTAAAATTTATATTTATCATTAATATTTTTCGTTGATTTATTTCCTACAATCTTTTTTTGATATTTTTTAAATCTTCCTCTAAAGTCATCTCCACTAATACCTGAGCATAATATTATTAAATCAGCATTATCTAAATAGTCTTCAGCATTTTCAAGTAATTTTTCACTGGTAAACATATTTTCAAATGATCCGCAACTAGTGTCTACTTCTTCATTTAGAATATGCTTTTCCCACACACCTTCTGGAAAATCTGAACAGGTAAAGTAACTAGATGAATAAACATTATAATCTAATTTTTTTGCAGAATTAACTTCTGCACGTGTATTCACTCCAAATATTAATATATTTTCCATATTACCCACAATTATTATTTATTTATAAAATTAGTTTTTTTTATTTCTTATTTATTTTATTTTTTATATTTTTTCCTTTTTTTATGTATTAGAAATAAAAAAAATAATTTTGAAAAAATTATTAATATGCAAAATTTTATTTGTTTAAATTTTATTTTTTCTTATTTAATTATTTATTTTGGAAGATGGTATTGAACTATCTGATATTGCTTTTTGGTGATAAAGTTCATTTTTTAATCTGTTAAATATTTTAATTTTTTTATTTTTCTTAATAATTCTAATATTTGATAAAAATCAGATTTTTAAATAATATAAATATAAATTTCATAAAAAAAGTTAATTAATAGTCCCGAGCGGAGTCGAACCGCCGTCTCCGGGTCCAAAGCCTAGAAGGATTACCACTACCCTACGGGACTAGTTACTAATATAAATTAGTATTAGTTCTAAATTATAGAACAATTATAGTTATGTTACTATCATATTTAAATGTATTGTTTTTAATTATAAAACTTTGAGTAATTATTCTTATAAAATATTTAAAAAATTCATATCAAAATATTTTTTTTAATTTTATTTATATAATTTTTAATTAATCAGATATTATATTTTAAGCAGTTTATGTATTTTAGTCTAAAAAACATATTTTTTGATTCTTTTTCAATTATTTAGAATTTTTTTTACCCATATACATTTATTAAACCACATACATCCAATACATACTTCCTCTATATCTTTTTTTCTTTTAAAAGAATTATTTACTATTTTAAATAATTCACTTGGATTATATTCCTTTTTATTTTCTTTATTTAATACTTTATCTAATACAATCATGTCCATTTTTAATATGATTTTGTTTTCCTTGTTATTTTTACATTTGTCATTATTTAAATTAGGACAAGATTTACATATATCATCTGGACCTGTAACTAATTGAATATTCTCTTCATTTGATATTATTTTTTTATGTATTTTTTTCATGTTTTCTAGAAATTCTTCACTATATCCATAACCTTGAAAACCCTGTATACATAATAGATGATGTCCACGTAATCTAATCATAATATCAATTAAAAAAAAGTTTTATAAAAATTTTAAAAAAAAAGTAGAATGAGTAAATTTAATATTACTTATTGATCTTTAGGCATTACAATTTTAGAAAGTGCAGAACTAGCTAAAACTTTAAGTATATCTCCAAAAATAAATGGAATAAAACCCATCATAAGTAACTGAATTAAAGATAAACTTATACCCTGTGTATACATAGCTAAATATAATACTGCTAATCCTGGGATATAAATTAGTATAAAGTTAGCAATAAGTAAAGTTCCACTCATACCTAAAAATTTACGGGATTTTGGTATTTTATCTGAAATAGTTCCAACAAAGTATGCACAAATAATAAATCCTAAGAAATATCCTGCATTAGACCCTATTAAAACTGAAAGTCCTCCAGTCATACCACTATACCAAGGAATAAATATTCCAAGTAAACAGTAGAGTATCATAGATAATGTTCCATATTTTCTACCAAGAATAATACCTGCAGTCATTACTGCAAAACTTTGTAAAGTAATTGGTACTGGAGTCCAACTTAATGGAATTACAATCTGTGCTGCAATACCAGTAAAACATGCCATTAAAAATGCATAAATAATTTTTTCATATGTGTTTCCATTTCTCACATAATTATATAAGGTGCTTCTTTTTTGATAATAAGCTTCCATAGTGGTGTTCATATTTAACCTCCATAAAAATAATTATTCTTATTTTTGATAAATAATTCTCTTTTTAATTAGTTTAATATTTTACAATATAATCCAAATTTATTTTGTTTAAAATAATTTAAATATTTTATGATACTTTAAAAAATTTTATTAATTTCTTTCTAATGATTTGTTTTTATTCATTTCATAATTTATTAATTATAAATCAAAGATTTAATTAAAAAATTAGTTTTTAATAAGTTATTATTATATTTTGTAATAAGTCTATCTAATTTTTAAAATTATCTTTTACATTAACAATTTCTGCTAATGTTTTACCTTCTTTTAACATTTTTAAGATAGTTTCTTCTTTTAATTTTATTTTAAAAGTTTCTATGATAACTTCATTAAATTTTTCAGATGGAATTATAACTACTCCATTTTCATCTCCAAAAAAGAAATCTCCTTCTTTAATTATTACTCCATCAATTTCTAAATCAAGATTTAATTTACCTGTACCTAATGGAGTTCCTGCATTTGGACAATAATCCCTAGAGAATAGAGGATAATCCATATATTTAATTACATCAACATCTCTCATATTTCCATAAACAGCGACTGCTGCAATCTCAGATTCTTTTGCACATGTAGATGCCAGTTCCCCCCATACGGCTATAGGTTCATCACTTGTTTTAATAAATAATACTTCTTTTTTATCGGTAAAATCTATTCCTGCTACTGCACTACCCCAATCATTTGCATCAGTTTGGCATGTTTTAATTTTACCATATCCTTTTACACCGGTAAGGGATTTTAAACCTTTAATAACTCCTGAAGTTCTATAAAGATTATTATATGCATCTGATATTTGACAACTTGAGACTGTCTCTAGTAATGTTTGTAATTGGAGAGAATTCTCATTTTCTTTATTTAAATCATCTATACTAAAATTATCTACTTTAAGGTCAATATCTTTAATTTTTAGGCTTTTGCATTTTTTTGATGTAGCCATTTTCACTACTTTTTTTGGATTTATTGCCACATTAACACCTTTTTAATTAATGTTGTTATTATGTTTTTTATATTTTATAATATTATTTTTTTTTAAAATTTAATAGATAATTTTTAAAAAATATACAATTTTATATATTAGTTTATTCAAATATTATAACACAGGTTAAATTAAAATTATTATACTCGAAAGAGTTTTTCATTATTAATATAATTAATATATTTTATTTCACATTTAATTCAAAATAAATTTTTAAAATTAATAATAGTGAGCTATTATTAACAAATTAATAAATTCAATACTAAATTAGTATTAATTATTATCATTATTAAAAATTTTGCCAATAATATTAGTTTAGAAAAATGTATTGTCAAAAAAATTCTATAAAGTTGAAGTATTGTTATTGGTTATAATTTTTAAATCTAAACATAATAGGTGTAGTATATGTTAATTTAAATTATATTTGGTTTAAACGATTATATTCGAAATCTTAAGAAACTATAAATAAATATTTTATAAAAAGGTTTTAAATCCTTATACTACATTATAATTATTACTTAATTTTAAATTTTTATTACTAGATTAGATTAAATTATTTTATATAAATTAAAAACTCTTTTTTTAGTAGATTTACCTAGTAAAATTCATGTGCTTTGCACTTATCAATTAATATAACTTATATAAATTTATTAATTAATTTATGCATTAATTTAAACTTAATATTCTTTTAATCAAGTATTGTTTATTCTTATACTTAAGCTATTGAGAATATTAAATTTTATTTTAAATACATATGCTATTAATAATTTATTTAAAAATTAATAATAATTTTTAAGTTTTATTATTATAATTTAATATATTTAATTAAATTAAGCCGTAAAGGGAGGCTTATTATGTCAAAAGGTGAAGAATTAACAACTACTAAATATCTCATCTATTCTGAAATTAATGCAAATGGGATAGTTGAAAAACCTGATGTTGTTGGTGCTATCTTCGGTCAAACTGAAGGACTTTTAAGTAATGATTTAGACTTAAGAGAACTTCAGAGAACTGGTAGAATAGGTAGAATACAGGTTATTATTCATTCTAATAGTGGTCGTTCTAAAGGTGAAATTGTTATTCCATCTAGTTTAGATAGGATTGAAACTGCAATTTTAGCAGCATCATTAGAAACAATCAATCGTGTAGGTCCTTGTGAAGCAAATATTAGGGTTAACAAAGTTGAAGATGTTCGCGCTGTAAAACGTCAACAAGTTGTAAACCGTGCAAAAGAAATTTATAAAGGTATGATGGATTCAGTTGCTCCTGCAAGCATGCAAATGGTTGAAGAGATTAGGGAATCTATGCGTGTACACGAAATTTCTGAATTTGGTGATGAAAAACTTCCAGCAGGACCTAGTGTTCATACTTCAGATGCAATAATTGTTGTTGAAGGTAGAAACGATGTATTAAACCTTTTAAAATTTGGAATAAAAAATACTGTTGCTGTTGAAGGAGTTAATGTTCCTAAATCTATTGCAGAATTATCTAAAAAACGTACAGTTACTGCATTTGTTGATGGTGACCGAGGTGGAGAACTTATATTAAAAGAACTTATTCAAGTAGGAGATGTTGATTATGTCACTCGTGCTCCTATTGGAAAAGAAGTTGAAGATTTAGAAAAAGATGATGTTATTGATTCTTTAAGAAGTAAAATTCCACTTGACCAATTCTTATCCACTACTAATATATTTTCCAACCAAGATAATTCAAGATCCAAATTTAATAAAAGATCATCTAAATCCTCAAAACGTGGCCGTGATAATTCAAACAAATCTATGAAATCTTCTCGTGATTATAATAAATATGATAATTATGATAATGATGACTTTGTTGAACAACCACCAGTTTCTATTCAGGAAGAAGATGATGATGAAATAAGTTTAATGAAAGATATGCTTAAAGAAATCGAAGGTACTGGTACTGGAGAAATCTTAGATAATGCATTAAACCTTATGAAAGAAGTAAGTGTTGAAGCTTTATTTGATGAAGTTCAAAATGTTGAAGATAATGCAGAAACCATAGTCTTTGATGGAATTGTTTCACAAAGGTTAGTAGATACTTCTTATAATAAAGGTATTAAAAATCTTGTGGCTTTTAGGGCAAGTAACATTGTTAAAAAACCTCATGATTTAAAAATTATAACTTTACACTAAATAAGGATTTCTTTCCTTATTACTCTTTTTTTTATTTATTTTAGAATTACACTCTTTTTTTCATTTAATTTTTTAATAAATTTTAATTATTTTAAATTTTTAAATTTCACGGCTTTTAATCTTTAATTTTTAATAGATTTTAATTATTTTTAATATTTTTTAGATTTTATTTAATTTTATTTTTTTTCAGATTTTTCCACTAAGTATTTATAAAAAAAAGTATTAAATATAATAAAAATATATTTTGGTATAACGAAGTAAAATATTATTTTTTATTTACCTTAAATTTTACATTAAATCATTTTTTATATTTAGACAACTATTAATTCTGGGTTAATATGGTAGCTTTTCAAAATCAAAATAAAAATAATATATTCCATCAGATAGAAAATAGTTCTACTATTCCTCTTCCACAATATAATAGTTTAGGTGAGAAAATAAGCATACTTGAAATATTTGATTTTGAGGATATGTGTGAAGAATATATTATTGATTTGGAAATTCGAAATTATTCAGAAAATACCATTAAAACATATAACTCCATTATTCACTCTTTTTTAGAATTTTTAGAAGGAGAAGATGATTTATATGATGGACGTAAATTTCTTAGATCATTTAAAAAACATATTAAATTTTTAAAAAGAGAAAAAGATGTTTCACAAAATTATATTTATCTTGTAACAGTATGTTTAAAGAAATTTTTAGAATTTAATAATATTTATTTTTTAAGTGAAGTTGAAACTCCTAAACGTACCAAATCTCTTCCAAAATCATTAAATGAATATGAGGTTCAAGCATTAATTTCATCTGTTGATGAAGATAATGAAAAAACTGATATTCAAAAATTTATAAAAATGAGAAACAGAATAATTTTAACACTTCTTTACTCTTCAGGTTTACGTATTAGTGAACTTTTAAATCTAAAACTTAATGATATTGATTTTAAAACTCGTACTATGAGAATACGTGGAAAAGGAGATAAAGATAGAATTGTTCTATTTGATCAAGATGCATTAGATTTATTAAATGATTATAATACTCTTAGAGACCCTTCAAACGATTTTTTAATATATAATAAAAATGGCAATAAATTATCTTCCCGTTATGTTGAAATTCTGATTAAAAAATATGCAGAACGTGCAGGTATTAAAAAAAAGGTTACACCACATGTTTTAAGACATTCTTTTGCAACACATCTTTTAAAAAATGGTGTAGATATTAGGATTATTCAACAACTTTTAGGTCATGCAAGCTTATCAACTACACAAATATATACTAGTGTAGATATGGAAACTGTTAAAGATATTTATGATAAAGCTAGAGAGAATTAGATTTTTATTTATTTAAAATCATTATTCTTATTGGAACATTTTATATGAATCTATTTCTTTAAATTTAAGAAATAATATTAATCTTTTTATATTTTAATTTTTATTCTTATTATCTCTTTCAATTAATTTTTCTTCTAATTCATCAAATCTTTTATTGAAATGTCTTGTTAAAATTGCAGCTGTTAAAGTTGCAGTTCCTGCTCCTGATATAACGTAACCTCCCCAAACAAGTAATATACTATTAAGTTTACCTGCTATTGAATTACCTAAAACTGCATATCCATTACTTGTAAAGGAATTAGAAACCATTACAAGTGCATCTAAAGCATTTACATGTTCACTATATTGGGTCATTATAAAACTGACAAAAACTATTGAGAATAATAGTATTATAGCCACACCAAGACCATGTGATTGGGTATATTTGATAAATTTCTGATAACAAAGTTTTCCCATGTATAAGAATAGTGTCATATGGAGAATGTCTAGTATAACTGTAAGACTATGATTAAATAATACTGTTGAAAAAGCCCCATAAGGTATTAATAATAACCATATGATCTTATTTTTCCGGGTACTTTTATCTATTGTGATTGCGAAATATAAAGAGAGTATTATATCAAATATTACTAAATAATAAATATGAATTGTATTACTAGTTAAATTATAGAAAATATTTAAAAAACATAATGCCATTAAAATTAAATAAAATACTTGTCTTAAAGTATGGACTTCATCTTCAGGTAATAAGTCGTTAGTTAATTCAGATTTTGCCCATTTTACTTTTATTTTTTTATATATTAAATCTCCTATTATGGTCAAAATTAAAAAAATACAAATTTCTATAAAAAATTGAAGCAATGTTTTTGTAAATATTCCCATATTTTTCCTCCATTATTACCTTTATATTTTATCATTATTAATATTTTTTTTAATTTTACATTTTTTTTAAAATATCTTAAAAATTAGAATAAATTATTTTTAGTTATTTTGAGAATAAGAATATTTAAAATTAGTTAATGCTTAATTCTAATAATAAATAGATTGTCGGTTATTTTATTAGATTATAAAAAAAAAGTATATATGTATATATGATTTAAAAAAAAAAGAAAAAAAGAAAATTAGTTTATTTATACATCAGAGTATAATAAACCAATTACTCTATTGTAGAAGAATACATAGTAAACAGCTGCGAAACCGAAAACGATAGCGCCGATAGTAGAATTTAATGTAATAAGGAATGCTACAATTAAAGCAATTATGAATAAAATAAATGCAATAAGAATAAGACTTATTATGAGTTTACCGACACCTACTCTACCTATGTCTCCAATAGCTTCTCCAATAGCTAAAGCATCACCTAAACTATCGGTTTTTGCTAATCTACAATGTGCCATTAAGTCAGCGAAAGTAAATACGAAGAATAAGATAATAGAAATGATAATCATTATCCAATTTCTAAGGAATAATCCTAAAACTATAGCAATAATTATAGGAACAACATAATAAACAATATCAACAATTACTAATTTAATTGCATTTACAACTTGTCTTCCTATATCAATACCAGGACCATCTTCTCTTCTTTCAATACCGAATTTTACTATGTCTAAAGCATATCCGTCAATAAGTAAGACCACTATAATTGTTACAATGAGTCCGACAATTCCTAATCCAGCAAAAGTAAAGCTTAATGCACCTTTTGAGACCATTGCTAATACAGCAGTGAGTATTGTGGTTCCTCCAAGAAGGCCCACAATTATTCCTAAAACAACATATAATACTAATGCTTTAATATTGCGAAATGGATATCCTAAAGAATCACCAAAAATTTCTCCAATATTCATAATTTTCACCTTTTTATTAAATTAACTTTTATTAAAAAGTTATAATTAAGTTTAAATTTTGAATATATATAAACTTTACTATTTAATTATCTATATTACTTCATTATTTATTATGTTTTTTTAAAAAAAAATTGAAATTTTCTATTTTTATTATTTATATTACTTTTTAAATTTATTCCAGGTGTTTATTTTTTTTATTTTTATCTACTTTTTCTTTATTCTTAAAGAATTATCATTATTATTATTATTATTATTATTATTATTATTATTATTATTATTTTTATTTAATAATTGTTATCTGATTTTATTTTTTCATTTTTTTTTATTTCTTACATTGTATTTTTTAATTTTATTTCCATTTTCTTTATAATCTATGTATCTATCTATTTTTTTTTAAAAATAAATAGTTTTTATAATTTTTTATATTGTATTATTTATTAATTTTTTTTTCCAAGCTTTTTTGATTGTAATTTTAGATTTAAACCTTATTATTAATATTTAAATATTATATTTACTAATATTGTATTAGGTGATAAATATTAAGGTTTTAAAAATGGTATTTTTTTTACTTATTTTGACCTTATCTGTAGGTGCTGTTTCAGCAACAGACCTTTCAGATGGGCTTGTAAGTGGTAATAATGTTCAAATAAATCAAAATGATAATATTAAAATAAGCGATAATTTGGATGTTTCAGAATTTTCTCCGTCTAATGATGGTGAAGGATCATTTACTGATTTAAGTGATGAGATTGATGTTGCTGGAGATTGCTTAGATTTATCTAGGGACTATAAATTTAATAATGATACTGATAATAATACAGGTATTGTTATAAGTAAGGATAATTTTGTACTTGATGGGAAAGGCCATACTATTGATGGAAATAACTTATCAAGAGTATTTAATATTACAGGAAATAATATTAAATTAACTAATATGGTTATTAAAGGAGCTAATTTTGCAGGTGGTGGTGGGATATATTCTAATGGATATTTAATATTAGATAATATTACATTTATGAATAATTTTGCCAGTAATTTAGGAGGAGCTATAGCAATTTATGATGGTACTCTTATTTGTGATAATTGTCGATTTGTTGATAATTATGCAGAGTATGCTTCTTCTATCTATGTTCGTAATGGTAACCTTAATCTTTCAAATTCTAATATTACTTCCATTTTTTTTAATAAGTTCTCTCAGATTGGTTGTTTCGCTAATTCATTTGTAAATATTGAGAATATTACAGTTATGAATTGTTCTTCTTCTTATGCACCATCATTATATTTTAGGAAATCTAAATCTTTTATTATTAATTCTAGATTTATAAATTTATATGCTAATATTACTGGTGGTGCGATAGCTCATATTGACGAAGGTTCTTTGTATATTAAAGATTGTGAGTTTAGAAACACTAGTGCTTCTAAAAATGCAGGAGTAATTTACGCTGATATTGCTGGTGTTTATGGGGAGTCTACTGGTAATATAACTATACTTAATACTATTTTTAACAATACTAAATCTGGATTTGGTGGAATGCTTATACAATTAGGTGGAAGTTTAATTTTAAATAATTCACAGTTTATTAACAATCATGCTAACTATAAGGGAGGATCTGTTTATCTTTCATATGTAGATGGAGAAATTAACAATTGTACATTTAATTTAAATGGTGTAGACTTTATAGAGGATTACCCTAATTGTGGTGGTGCTCTATTTATTGATATGAGTAATATTACTCTAACCTGCTCTAATTTTACTAATAATAATGCAAGTGCAGGTAGTGCTATATATTGCTATGATACTTCCTATATAATTAAGGATTCTTATTTTGAAAATAATACTAATCCTATTTACACTGTTTATGATAAAGTAAGTATTTTGGATAACAATACATATATTAATGATGGTAATGTTTCAATTAATAACACATTTTTAGAAACTATTGTAACTGGAGAAGGTTTACAGTTAACTTTTATTAATAATACTATTAATGTTACTAATCTTCCATCTAAATTTAATTTATGTGACTGGGGATGGGTTTCTCCAGTTAAAAATCAAGGTGTAAAAGGTGCTTGTTGGGCATATGGAATGATAGCTGCATTAGAATCTGCATTGTTAAAAGCTACAGGCATAAAATTTGATTTTTCAGAGAATAATATGCAAAATACTATGATAAGATATTCATTTTATGGTGATGACTTAGCTGAAGCAGGGGATAACTTTGCTGCTATAGGATATTTATTATCTTGGTTTGGCCCAATTTTAGAAGATTTAGATACCTTTGATGAATTTGGAAAACTTTCACCATTATTAACAAATAATGTAACTATTCATATTCAAGACATTAAATTAATACCTAATTATGATATATCTGAATCTACACTTATCAAATCAGCAATACTCCAATATGGTTCTTTATCTGCAGGTATTAATGGACAATCTAAATATGATGAGCATAATCCATATTACAATCCTGAGACATATGCACAGTATATTAATGTACCTATGGATATAAATCATGTTATTTCAATAGTTGGATGGGATGATAATTTCCCTAAGGAAAATTTCTTAATTACTCCTCCTGGTGATGGTGCATGGATTATTAAAAATAGTTGGGGTTCTGAGTGGGGGGATAATGGATTTTTTTATATTTCATATTATGACCAATCTATTGCAATATCCCGTAATATTAGTGATATATCAAACTTTACTGTTGGATTAATATTTGACAATACAGTTCCCTATAATAAAAATTATCAATATGATGTTAGTTGGTTTGGTAATTTCATATCTAATGAAGGTAATATAAGTTATTGTAATGTATTTGAAGCTTTAGATGATGATTTGATTGCTGGTGTCGGAACATTTTTCGATGGAGAAAGTATTAATTATAAGATTCAAATCTATGTAAATGACCAGTTAAAATTAACTCAGGAAGGACTTTCTCCTTATATTGGTTATCATACTATTAAATTAAATGATTATATTCCAATTAAAAAAGGAGATATTTTTAAAGCAGTAATAACTTCAAATCGTATGCCAGTTTTAGATTTTGAATATATGAGAGTTCATTATACTAATGGTCTTTCTTTTGTTTCTTTTGATAATGGTAAAACTTGGAAAGATTGTTTTGATTCAGGTCAGGTTGCTTGTTTGAAGGTTTATACTGTTGCTGATAATACTAAAGTTATTGATAATAAGAATATTGCTGTTGATTATGATGGCGGATCTTACTTTAGTGTTAAGGTTGTAACAGAGGATGGTCATAGTGTAGGTGCAGGTGAGAAGGTTAAATTTACTATTAATAAGAAATCAACTACTGTTACTACTGATGATAATGGTATTGCTAAGCTTAAAATAGTTAATATTCCAGGTAAATATACTATTACTACTACATACAAAGGAGCATCAGTTAAAAACACTGTTACTGTTAAACAGGTTTTAACTACTAGTAAAGTTAATGTTAAAAGAACAGCTAAGAAATTTTATTTACAAGCTAGGCTTAAAATTAATGGTAAATTTGTTAGGTCTAAGGTAATTAGTTTTAAACTTAATGGTAAAACTTATAAGGCTAAAACTAATTCTAAAGGTATAGCTAAGGTTATTGTTAAAAATAATCTTAAAAAAGGTAAAACCTATAAGTTTACGGTTACTTTCCTTAAAGATACAATTAAATCTACCGTTAAAGTTAGTAGATGATTATTCATCTACTACTATTTTTTTTATTTTTTTAATAATAGAAATTTACTTAAAACATATTGATTAATGCTCATTTAAGATAAATAGAATATATAAGCCAAAGAATAAGATAATAAAGATATTTTTAGAAATATAGATGTATATCAATGTTTTTAAAACCATATTAAGCTAAAATTTTAGATGATTTTCTACAATCAATAATTTTAAATATTTCTTTCAACTTACTATAATTTTAATCTTTAATATCTAAATTTTATCTGCATTTTATCGTTATCGATAAAAAAATACATGTCAAACAGATTATTTAAATTTAACTATATGTTCATTCTTTTTTTTCATTTAATTTAAAATTAAAGATGTATTTTTACAAATAATCATAAATGAATTAAGGAATATGAAAAATTAAAGATTTTAATATTTTATTGGGAAAATTTAAGGCCTAATAGTTAATTATATATTAATTAAAATTTAAAAATTTTATTTAATTATTAAATTTATGATATTTAATGGAGACTTGTTATATTATGAGAAACATTATTGTTACTGAATGTTATTCTACTGGAAAACATTTTATTGGAGATATTATTAATCGAGGATACAACCCTATTGTATTACATTTAAAAAATAATGCGGATACTGAAAGGGGTAGGGAGTTTGAAGATTATCTTTTAAAGCAATATAAAACTATTCCTTATGAATTTGATATTATTTATGAACAGGATACTTTTGAAGAAACTCTTGAGGAAGTAAAGAAGTATGATCCCCTTTTAATTCTTCCAGCTAATGAGAGGGGGGTTATTTTAGCAACTAAATTATCTCATGAGTTAAATCTTTTAGGCAATGATATTGAAAATCTTGAAGCAATGACTCTTAAAAATGAAATGCAAAATAGATTAGCTGAAAATGGTCTTCGTTCAATTAAAGGAAAAGTTGTTTATTCTATTGAAGAAGCTGTAGAGTTTTATGACAGCGAATCTTTAAAAGAAGTTGTTATAAAACCTCTTTATAGTGCAGGTTCTACAAGTGTTAGAATTTGTCTTAATCGTGAAGAACTGATTGAAAATGTAGAACAATTATTTAATGAAATGAATTTTTATGGAGAGAAACTTTCTGAGCTTTTAATTCAAGAACGTATTGTTGGTAGTGAATATATTGTTAATACTGTATCTCATAATGGTATTCCTCGGGTTACAACTGTTTGGAAATATACTAAGATTAAAACTTCTGATGGGGCTACTATTGCTGATTCCTGTGAAACGGTTAATGAATTAAATCTTGGTGAAGCTGAAATGGTAGAGTATGCTTATAAAGTTGCAAAGGCATTAGGTATTCAATATGGCCCTGTCCATGGGGAATATATGATTGATGAGAAGGGGCCTGTTTTAATTGAAGTTAATTGCCGTCCTATGGGAGCTAATATGCCAATAGAATTTTTAGATAAAATTTCAGGCCAACATGAAACAGACACTATTTTAGATGCTTATTTAAAACCTAATACTTTTTACGAGTCTTTAAAGAAAAGATATCGCTTATATTCTTATGGTACTTTAAAATCCTTTGTTGTTCCAAAGGATATGATAGCTCGTTCAGTACCAATTCTTGAAATGATTAATGAATTAAAAGCTTTTCACAGTACTTCTTTGATGAATGTAGACCTTGAAGATATTTATTATAAAAAAACTGTTGATGATAATTCTGTTGCAGGAACTGTTTTTTTAGTTCATAAAGATAAAGTAGAAGTTGATAATAATTTAAACTTTTTAAGAAGTATTGAAAGCAATGCATTTTCACTAATTTTAAGTGATGAAGGATCTAATATTAAATTAAAAGATGATGAAACATATTTAAAGGAAATTGACCCTATAATTAAGAGAGCTAATGATTATAATACATGTTTGTTTATCACTGATCAGTTTGTTAATGATTCAAATATATTACAAATAAATCTTAATCATATAAATGATTTAAAAGGTACTTTTGACTTTATTATTTTAAATTTAAATAAAAGTTTATTTGATAAAAGTGAAACCGAGAAAGTAAATATATTTTTAAAGATTCTTTTAAAGCTTAAAACTGGAGGTATTATTTTTATTTCAAAAAATTCATACCAGTTTTTACCTAGTGGTAGAAAAGGGGTTGAAGCTTTAATAAAACTTTTAGACTATAATATTGAACTCCCTCCTTATGATATTTTCGATAATATCATAGCTTCTAAAAAGCATTAAATTATTTTTATTAAATCTACTGTAAAAGTTAATAGATGATTTTTTCATCTATTTTTTTATTTTATCTTTTATTTTTTTTTTTTTTATTTATTTTGGTTTCTTATATTAGGCATTCAATCTTTTTTTTTTAATTAGTTTAGAATATTTTTCATAAGACTTTTTTTATTAATGTTTTTTAATAATAATATTTTTTTATAGAGTATTTTCTGATTATATTTTATTAAATAATTTTTTTCTATTATTTTAAAATTATAATATTTTTTTTTTTTTTTAACAATCTACATAATAAAATAATATAAAGTATAGTTTAAATATTATTTGTATATTTTTTTTTAGAAATTTGTGAATAAAATAATATAAATTAATTAATTTTAAAATAATATTTAGTTATTTATAAATATTACATTGAACATATAATTGTATTAGGTGATATATATTAAGGTTTTAAAAATTGCAATTGTCATACTTATTTTAGCTATGTCTGTAGGTGCGGTTTCAGCAGCTGACCTTTCAGAGGGGTTAGAAGGTGACAATTGTTTACAAACAGATCAAAATGATAATAATATTAAAGTAAACGATAATTTAGATGTTTTAGAATCTTCTCAGTCTAATGATGGTGAAGGATCTTTCACTGATTTAAGTGATGAGATTGATGCTGCAGGAGATTCTTTAGATTTAACTAGAGATTATAAATTTAATAATGATACTGATAATAATACTGGTATCGTTATAAGTAAAGATAATTTTGTACTTGATGGTAAAGGCTATACAATTGATGGAAATAACTTATCAAGAATATTTAATATTACAGGAAATAATATTAAATTAACTAATCTTATTATTAAGGGTGGTAACTTTATTAATGGTGGTGGAATATATTCTACTGGAAACTTAACCTTAAATAATATTAGTTTTATTAATAATTATGCTAAGTTGGAAGGTGGAGCAGTAGGAATTTATGGTGATGGTACTAGTCTTATTTGTGATTATTGTCAATTTATTGATAATTATGCTCAGACAGGTTCTTCTATAAAGCTATCAAATGGTACATTAAATATTTCTAATTCTAATATTACTTCAGTAATGTTTAATAAGTACTCTCAAATACTTTGTTTTAGGGGTTCCACCATTTATGGGGATAATCTTATATTTATTAATTGTTCATCTTCTTATGCACCTGCATTCTATTTTAGAGGTTGTAAATCTTCAATTATTAATTCTAAATTTATTAATTTAAGAGGTAATATTTCTTCTGGTGCTATAGCTCATATTGCTGGGGGGTATTTGCATATTCAATCCTGTGAATTTAATAATATTAGTTCTTCTAAAAATGGAGGGGCAATATATGCAGATATTGCTTCAGATGATGTATTTGATGGTGATGTAACTATTCTTGATACTATATTTAATGAGACTTCTTCAGGTTTTGGAGGAGCTTTTGTCCAATTAGGCGGTAATTTAACCTTAAATAATTCACAGTTTATTAACAGTCATGCTACTTTTAATGGAGGGGCAGCTTATCTTTCATTTGTAAGTGGTGAAATTAATAATTGTACTTTTAATTTAAATACTGTTGATTTTATTGATGGTTATCCAACTTATGGTGGTGCAGTATTTTTAGACATGTGTACTATGAAGATAACTGGTTCTAATTTTACCAATAACAATGCTACTGCTGGTAGTGCATTTTATACATATGATACTTCATATCAAATCATAGATTCTTATTTTGAAAATAATACAAATCCTATTTACACTGTTTATGATAAAGATAACTGTATTTTGGATAATAATACTTATATTAATGATGGTAATGTTTCAACTAATAACACATACTTCCATACAATAGTCACTGGAGAAGGTATACAATTTTTATTAACTAATAATACTATTAATGTTACCGTTCTTCCATCAAAATTTGATTTACGTGACTGGGGATGGGTATCACCAGTTAAAAATCAAGGATGGATGGGTGCTTGTTGGACATTTGGAATGTTAGGTTCTTTAGAATCTGCATTATTAAAATCTACAGGTATTCTCAATAATCTTGCAGAAAATAATATGCAAAATACTATGTTAAGATATTCAATTTATGGTCTTCCTTCACCTGAAGGTGGAGTTAATATTATGTCTGTAGGTTACTTGGTAAGTTGGCTTGGAACATTTTCAGAGGATGTAGATGTTTATGATGAAATTGGAAAGCTTTCTCCATTATTAACTTCTACTCATGATATTCATGTTCAAGATGTAATTTTCGTGCCAAATAATCAAATCCCTAATGGTACAGATATGAAATATACAATTCTTAAATATGGTTCATTATCAGTTACTTATTGTGGACAATCTAAATATGATGAGGTTAATCCTTATTATAATCCTGACACATATGCACAGTATATTAATGTAACTACTAATCCAAACCATGCAGTTTCAATTGTAGGATGGGATGATAATTTCCCAAAGGAAAATTTCTTAATCACCCCTCCTGGTGATGGTGCATGGATTATTAAAAACAGTTGGGGTCCTGAATGGGGAGATGATGGTTATGTATATGTTTCATATTATGATAAATCATTAAATGTATATAATCCATCTTCTGAAGCGCTATTGAACTATTCTAATGCATTAATTATAGAAAATACCGTTCCATATAATAAAAACTATCAATATGAAATGTTATGGACCCCTATGATGATAGGAAATACTACTGGAAATATAAGTTATTATAATCGTTTTGAAGCTTTAGAAGATGATTTAATTGCTGGTGTTGGAACATATTTCCTTGAAAGTGGTGTTAATTATAAAGTTCAGATTTATGTAAATGATCAGTTAAAATTAACTCAAGAAGGTATATCTCCTTTTATTGGATATCATACTATTAAATTAAAGGATTATATTCCAATTAAAAAAGGTGACATTTTCAAAGCAGTATTTACCTCTACTTATTTCCCTTACCTTAATTTAACTGAAGGTGGTGTAAGAATTCATTATACTAATGGTCTTTCATTTGTTTCTTTTGATGGGGGAAAAACTTGGGAAGATACATTTAATTTAGGTTTAATTTCTTGTTTGAAGGTTTATACTGTTGCTGATAATACTAAAGTTATTAATAATAAGAATATTGCTGTTGATTATGATGGTGGATCTTACTTTAGTGTTAAGGTTGTAACAGCTGATGGTCATAGTGTAGGTGCAGGTGCGCCAGTTAAATTTACTATTAATAAAAAATCAACTACTGTAACTACTGATGCTAATGGTATTGCAAAGCTTAAAATAGTTGATCTTCCAGATAAATATACTATTACCACTACCTATAAAGGTGCATCTTTAAAAAATACTGTTACTGTAAAACAGGTTTTAACTACTAGTAAAGTTACCGTTAAAAAAACTGCTAAGAAATTTTATTTACAGGCTAAACTTAAAATTAATGGTAAACTGGTTAAATCTAAATTAATTAGTTTTAAACTTAATGGTAAAACTTATAAAGCTAAAACTAATTCTAAAGGTATAGCTAAGGTTAGTGTTAAAAATAATCTTAAAAAAGGTAAAACCTATAAATTTACAGTTACTTACCTTAAAGACACTATTAAATCTACTGTAAAAGTTAATAGATGATTTTTTCATCTATTTTTTTATTTTATCTTTTTTTTTATTTATTTGAGTCTGTAAAATTTTATAGGCTTGCGTTAAATATTAATTTTTAAATATTAATTTTTTTGGTTAAAAAAAGTTTCTAATTTTTCTTTGATTTA
>OMVX01000005.1 GCA_900314605.1 uncultured Methanobrevibacter sp.
AAACTCGGTAACATTTTTATCATCAAATAAATATATGTTATACGTTATATTTAAATATACCGATTCAAATTTCCCTATTTTAAATTTAATTTATTTTTTAAAAACACCGTAATAAAATAATATAAATTTATTTGAATTTAGAAAAAATAAGAGTTTTGTGCAAGTTTATCATATAAAAAAATCTAGCACCCTATATATGCTATATTTCCATACATTGCCCCTCCTAATTTGCCATGGTTATAGTAGAATTTAGAGTCATATGCAAGGCCTTGATATATTGCTCCACCTCTTCTTGTTGCATTGTTGTTTTTAAATGTACAATTAAATGCCTGTCCAAAGTTCATTGCTCCTCCAAATTCTCCTATGTTTTCTGTAAAAATACAGTTGTATGCATAAATATCATTTGTTGCTCCACCATTATGGTCAGATGTGTTATTAGTAAAGTTACAGTTGTATACATAAGCTCTAGCACGTATTGCTCCTGCACCATCATAATCAGTTGAATGACCATTAATAAAATTAATATCATGGATTGTAATGTTAGTGGTTGTAGGGTTAGTGATTATGAATATACGTGCAAGGTGATTTCCATCTAGTGTTATACCATTTCCATAAATAGTAAGATTACGTCCAATCTGTATACCTTTAATATAAGCAGAATCAGTTCCACTATTATAAGTATAATTATTTGTTAAGTAGATAGTGTCATTAGTATTACCATTAATCGCTTCATTCAATTGACTAAAATTCAAGGTGTTTGAATCTGTAATTGTTGGATTATTAACTTTACTATCTAAATTATTGCCATTATTGTGTTTATCTAAATTAAGTTCATTATTTTCAATTGATCTTGAAATTTCTTCATTGTTATTATTATCTAAAACAATTTTATCATCCTTTATTTTATTAATACTTGTCTCTGTAGAATCATCTGCTGCAGATATTGCAGAAATACTAATAAGAGATAAAATCAGTATTAATACCAAATATTTCTTATTTACCATAAAATTTTTCACCTAGTCGATATTTTACTAATACAATAATATTAAACCTTTTTATTTAACTAATGAGGGAATTTTTCTATTAGATAATTAGTTAGATGCTCAATCCATGTTGAAAGAAAATTAAGTTTATTGTCTATTATCCATATCCATAATTTTCTACAGTTACCCTTCTAATAATATCAATTCCACTACAAACCAAATAAACTATAAATACAGTTACAATTCCCATTGCTAATAAATTAGGAGAATTATAATAAGCAGCTGGTTTAAATACATTCCATGTGAATGCACGACCGAAAGCATTAGAATGAATTAAATAAACACCTAATACACTTCCTGCAAGATAATTTATATATTTATTTGAAAATGGTTTTCTTTTTAAGAATGCTAAAAACAAACATACAGATGCACTAAGGACAAAAAAGTTATTTTCTAAGGAAAATAGCCTATATAATGCTAAATCTGTAATATCAAAAGAAGGTAAAGCCCACCATAAATGAGCAGTACTATTTGTATCCAAAATTCCAAAAATACAAGTTCCAATATATATTATAATTAGAGATATTATTAATCCTCCAAATAGTTTATTAAAACTCAATTTATTAGTGTCAACATATAAACAAATATAACTACCTATAAAGTAGAGTACAAAGAACCAAACCAAAGGAGTATACTGAAAAGTATTACCAACAAATACAGTTTGAGTAGGATAGGATACCATTGCCGGTAAAATTGTTGGGCATATAGACCATAAAAGTACAGATAATAATATTATTTTAACATGTGTTCCTCTTGATATGGATTTAATAAATTTATTTAAAAATGGAGAAAACAACATTAATATAATATAACATGTTATAAACCAGTATCCATTATGACTAATAGGCAAAAGGGATTTACCAAGATTAGCAACTGTTAACTCTGATGGAGATAAAAATGCAATAGCCAATCCTAAAAATAAAAAAGAATAAAAATAAATCTCTCCCCCTAGAATTAATAACTTCCGAAGAGTGAATTTAATATCAATCATAAAATAAGCTGAAATTAAAACAAAAAGAACTACTCCAATTTTACCAAACATAGCTAAAAAATATACAAAATAAGTGTTAGTATTGGTAATAGCAAAATTAACACCCTTCATTCCATGTACTATATAATGATGTGCTACAATAAGTAACATGGTAATAATTCTTAAAATCTCTAAGTTTGTATTACGTTGACTTTTAGATTTCATAATATAATTTTGTTAAATCTATAATAAAAAATTTATGAATAAAATTTCTAGAGAGTATTAATTTATTGAGCTTATATCTGTTTTATCCAAACATGTTTTTCTAACCAATGAATAAGATTTAATAATATGACAAAATTAGATAAAATTTTTATATCAAATGAACTTTAAATTATATAAGGTTTATTTAAAAAATAATAATATAAAACACTAAAAAAAATCAAAAAATTATGATGTGATATAATGAGTTGTTACAAATACTGGGGTAAACTTGAAGAGATAGCAAATAAATTATCCAGTTATGGTGATTTAGAAAAATATGGAGAATCTGCATTAGATAAGATTAATATTGATGAAATTGTTGAGATATTAGATGAAGTGGAAATAATTGCCCATGATAAAACCATTGATTTTGATTCAGCAAAACATATTCTTGACGATGAAAAAATGAACCGAACATTAAAATTAATTAGAAAATTTTATGTTTATGTTGGCGCAAGACTTGAAACAGAAAATGCATTAAAGATTTTAGAATCCGATAATCCCCTAGAAACATTAGATTCATTTGAATTTTATGATAGATATATAGGACTAATTGAAAATGAAAGCCAATTAGCTAAGTTTAACAAAGATAAAACCTTTGTATTTTTAGGATCAGGTCCTCTCCCATTAACTTTAATAATGTTTAATAAAGTATTTAATTGTAAATGTATAGGAATAGAACAAGTTCCAGAAGTTGCAGAATTATCACGAAAAGTTTTAAAAAGATTAGAACTTGATAATGACATACAAATTGTTGTTGGTGATGAAACCATAATTGAAACCTTAGATTATGATATTTTAATGGTTGCAGCTCTTGCAGAACCTAAAGACAGGGTGTTTGCAAATATCTGGGAATATGTTGATGAAAATAAACCAGTTATTTATAGAACATATACTGGTATGAGAGCAATATTATATTCTCCAGTTCTTGATAAAGATACAAGAGGTTTTCATAAAGAAATTATGCTTCTTCCAAGTGGAAAAACAAATAATACCTCTGTATTAATTAGAAAAATTGAATAAGCTAATAATTTGATTATGTATAACACTATAAAAATGAATAATAGATTAATCAGCATCCTCATCCATTGTTTCAAGTAGAAAACTTACAGGTCTAAAACCATCATTACAGGATATCATTGCTGATTTTTTATTTTTCATCCAACCATTATAAAAATCACTGGCACCATTTGCTAAAGCCATAACAAATGGAGATAAACTTTCCCATGCACTATCACAAAAATTAGAAGGTTTCACCCATCCGTTGGCAATAAAAACCTCTCCTTCTTCAACATCACACTCATGTTCTAATGGATTTTCATATTTTTCAATAAGATCATCATGTCTTACTTTTCTTATAACTGTAATTTTTACTTTCTTCATCAGGACACCTTAAAATTTTAAAATATTTATTAAACAACAAATATTTAATCTGACCTATCAGTATTAAATTTATCTTTAGATTTTATACCAACAAGTGAAGCAAAGATTGCAATTATACATGCAGTTGTACTTATTCCACAAATAATATGAGAGGATTGGAGAATCATACCAGAGTATTTATGTGCAAGTGGAAGAGTACCCATTATCCATGCAAATACAAGGGTAAGTATACCTAAACTCATTGTCTGACCAATAGTCCTCATAGTTGCCTGTGAAGCAGATGCAATAGGAGCATCCTTTGGTGGAACAGAACTCATAATAGCATTCATATTTGGACTAGAGAATAATCCCATTCCAATACCCTGTAAAATCATTGCCAGTATAACAAAATATAATGGAGTCTTTCCATCTAAAAATGTTAATATTGTAAGAGCCACAGCAGCAATAGACATACCAATAGCAGCTAATTTTTGAGGATGTATCTTATCTGAAAGTTTACCTGCATTTGGAGCCATAACTGCCATAATAATTGGAGTAATAATTAATATCATTCCAGCTTTTTGAGCATCCCATCCTCTAACATACTGAAAATGATAATTTAATATGGTTGTAACTACCATTACCGCAATATAACTACATAAAGCTGCAATATTAGAAGATGTAAATTTTTTATTTTTAAATAAATTCATATTGAAAACTGGAGATTTTACTCTAAGCTCATAAGCTCCAAATATTCCTAAAATAATTAATCCCAGAACAGTTAAAATCAAACCATTCATTGTTGTTAAACTTGTAAAACCATAAATAAAAAGTAAAATACCTATTGAATAAATAATAGAACCTACAGTATCAATTTTATCATTTTCATATGTTTTCCATTCTTTAGGTATTTTCCAAACTAAAAGAATAATACACATTAGTAAAAATGGGATAATAAAATAGAACATAGATCTCCAACCAAGATTATAAACTAAAAATCCACACATAACAGGAGATAATGATGTTGCAAGATAAACACCTGTGACTGTAAATCCTACTGCTTTACCTCTGTTTTCAGGCCTAACCGCCTGTACAACCATAGCCATTGCAGATACATTTACAAATGCAACACCTGCTCCCTGAAGTACACGGCAAAATAAAAATGATTCTGTAGAAAATGCAAATACTGCCCCAATAGAAGCAATTAAATAAAGGATAAGTCCACAAATTAAAGATTTTTTAACACCAAATTTACCAGATATTTGTCCTGCAGGAACAGTAAAAACTGCTACAACAAGGAAAAATATTGTTGGAACCCAATTTTGTATAACATTATTCATTGCAAATTCCCGAGCAATAGCAGGCACTCCAATTACAATACCATTTGATAAAAATACAGCAAAAAAGGAAGTAATAAATGATACAAATATTACAATTTTTTCAAAATCAAATTTCATAACAATCCCCATAAAACTTCATATATAATATTATTTGTAGATATACCTAAACTAATAATTAAGGGTATAAAAAGAGAATAAATTAATATAAAAATTTATTTTCAAAATCTATCAATATATTTAAAAGCGTGTAATCCAATCTATGAATTGATTTATAATGAATTTCCTTTGGAACTTCCCAGAATGCTGCGGCAATACTTCCTGCAATAGCTGCTTGAGTATCAGCATCACCACCTAAAGATACAGCATTTCTGATAGTATCTTCAAAATTTTCACCTTTTAAAAAACATATAATTGCCTCAGGAACACTTCCCTCACAAGAAACATTAAAGCTATATGTAGGTCTTATATCTTCAAGCGAATAAGATAAATTATAATTATATCTCAATTCAATATGTTTTTTAATTTCTTCTTTAGAACTATCAATTCTTGCTAAATATATGGCATCAGCAACTGCAAGAGCTCCTTTAATAGCTTCAGGATGATTATGAGTTACCTCAGCAGAGGTTTTTGCTAAAGACTGCACTTCTTCAAGTGTTTGACCAACCCACGCAACAGGAGAAACCCGCATTGCAGAACCATTAGCCCAACTACCATAAGGTGAAGGATTGTCTGATTCTACCCACTCTTTAAACATTCCACCATATCCTGCATTAGGATATAATTGACCGTAACATTTTAATTTTTCAATTAAAACCTCTTTTGATGTTTTATCCTCAATTAACCAATCTGCAATAGCTAATGTCATTACAGTATCATCAGTGAAAATAGAACTTTTACTAAAAAGAGGAAATTCCTTATGTTTAATAGAATTAAATTCATAACAAGAACCTATAATATCTCCTGCAATAGCTCCTATAATTCCTTTCAATTTATCACCACATAAAACTTAAGATTATCTTTTAAAATTCTTAATTTTAATAAATACCTAAAAAGGTTTTTATTTAATACTATAATTTTAAATCCTTTGTATATATAAAATTCTATTCATATCTTTATAATTTATTAAATTTTTAAAAATCTTTATATTACTAATAATACAAATAATATTTTAGAGGGTGCATATGTATAAAAGGAAAATACTATTTTTTCTTATTTTATATCTGACTATGTGAAAGTATTTTATACTGGTCAGTGTATTTTATGAATGGCTATGAGAAATTTGCTATAAAATCATTTAATACATGTTTTAATATTAAATATAGTCATAATATCATATAAATGAAAATATTATCTTTTCACCCTTTTTACGACTTAAAGATTAAAAAATTTGAAAGATACTGGGCATTTATTTTATTACTAATTAATTAGTTGATAATAATTGATTATTATTGAAATAAATAGATAATTTATCTTTAAAGAAATTTTATTAATCTTATAAGAAGAAAATAATGATGGAGTGATAATAATGGTTTTTTGTCCAGAATGTGGAAAAGAAAATTCAGATGAAGATAAATTCTGCAAATCCTGTGGTAAAAACTTAGAAGATTCTGAAAATAATTCAAAAGATAAAAAAGAATTAGATAAAAATCAGCAAACTTCTAAAAATAATGAAAATTTGAATTCTGATAATAAAACATTACTACTTCCTTTATTATTAGGAGTAATTGGTGTTTTTATTGGTATTATAGAAGGTTTGAACTGCCCTGCAATACTAGGATGGGAAAATATTGTATGTGAAATGACTAGTGCAATACTTGGAGGATGCTTAGGCATATTCCTATACCGCTTTAAAAAAGAATATTTCATTGCGGGCATCCAATTTATCCTTACTGGTATTTTAATGATGTTCTTTTTAGGAAATATGGCTTTAATTGGAGGTATAATATTTATAATATCTGGAATATTAGCTATATTTATAACAAAAAAATTAAATGCAGATAATAAAAAATTGTATATTTTACCTGTTGCTACGGTAGTAATTATATTTTTAATAATACTTGTAATGGCAGGTTTGAATATTTCAGAAGAAAATGCATTATCTGATAGTGTAAGTATTGATAATGTAAATAATTCAATTGAATTATCTTATGGTTATTATGATGGTAATGTTAAAGGAGATATTCATTTTAATAAAACGATTGATTATATATCTATGGAAATGATATTTTTAGATGAGAATGGTAAAGTTTTAACAAGAACTTATCCTTTAGATGTAAGCAATGTTGAAGAAGGAAAAACATATCAATTTGACGGATTTTATATGGAAAAAGAAAAACCATATACTGCAGAAATCATTTTAAAAAATGATATCTCAAGTGATGAACCATTCTACAGCCAAAATATAACTTTAAACTAAAATAGAATAATAAATTTATTCTATTTATTTTATTTTTATTACAAAAAAATAGACCAATATTAAGATGAAATAATTATTTTAAAAAAAAGAGTTTAAAAAAATATAAAAAAAATTAATAATAAAATAAAAATACCTAATCAGAAACCATAGTTTTCAGTTTCAAAAGTTTCTTTAACATTCTTTAAAACTTCAGGTATATTTATCTGTTGTGGACATTCTTCAATACATGACCCACATTCAACACAATCAGATGCAATTCCTACATTAGGAAGTTTAGAATAATTTAGATATGCATTTCCTGCTTGTGACCAATCTTCACGACCAAGAATTTTATGTTTATTGTACATATCAAAGATTTTTGATATATCAATGTCTGCAGGACATGTATCAACACAATATCGGCATTTAGTACAGTTAACAGTAATATTACTATTTATAATATTTGAAACTTCTTCAAGAATTTTATATTCCTCTTCATTTAATGGATCAGCATTATTAAATTCTTCTATATTATTTTCAACTTGTTCTAAACTGCTTGCACCTGTCAATACAACACATGCATCTAAATTTGCTACAAATCTCATTGCCCATGAAACAATTGACCTATTAGGATTATATTCTTTCATAAGCTTTTCTGCCTCTTCAGGCACATCTGCTAAAAATCCTCCTTTATATGGTTCCATTATCATGACAGGTTTATTATATTTTTTTGCTACTTCCAAACATTTTCTTGACTCAATTGCTTCATCTTCCCAATCAAGATAATTGATTTGTAACAATACAAATTCTAATTCAGGATGAGTGAGGAGAATTTCTTCTAAAAATTCTGCATTACCATGTGTGGATAATCCAATGTGCTTAATAAAACCTTCTTCTTTTTTATTTTTAATAAATGAATATAAGTCAACATTTTTCCATGCAGTTTCAGTAAATCCACTTACATTATGTAACATATAATAATCAAAATAGTCTACTCCACAATTTTCAAGTTGTTCGGCAAATATTGGCTCTAATTGAGATTCCTCAGAAATAATAAACAAAGGCATTTTAGTTGCAATTTTATATGCATCTCGAGGATATCTCTCAACAACAGATTTTTTAAAAGCATTTTCACTTTTACCCTCATGATATATGTATGCAGTATCAAAGTGATTAAAACCTGCATCCATATATGTATCTACCATTTTATTGACTTGCTCATAATCAATACTTGTAAAGTCATTTTCATCTATAAGAGGAAGTCTCATCATCCCCATTCCTAATTTCATAATTACACCTCTATATAAAATATATCCTATTAATAATAATTTTTACTACTTGAAAATTAAAATTGATCCAATGATATTAAATAAATTATTCATTATTAGATTTATGAAGAGTTTTTTTAATTCTAAAGGAAATATATTGACTTCCTCCTCTCACATTCCTTTTTAATTCTTCCCATGTTAAATTAGCTATAAATGTTTTAAATATATATGCAAATGAGAAATAATATTTACTCATAAGATTATCTCTGATTTTTTCTATTTCTTTAGGACTTGCATATGGATAATCTACAAGACAATTAAGATATCCATCCTCATTTAACCATTTAGAATAATCTTCAGTTATTAGATATCCATTGTTTTTGGCCCAATTATAAAATTCTGTTCCTGGAAATGGTACAGCCTGTTGGAAAAAGCACATATCAGGATATACTTCTTTTGCAAATTCATATGTCTGGTTAATGGTTTCAAGATTATCTCCTGTAAGACCTATCATAAAACAGCCAAAGACTTTAATGTCTAATTTGTGTGCTGCTTTTGCAAAATTACGTGACTGTTCAAGGGTTATTCCTTTTTTGGTTTTATCAAGAACTTCCTGATTTCCAGACTCATATCCACATACTAGTAATCTGCAACCTGCCTGTTTCATTTTAGCCATAGTTTCATAATCTAAATCTACACGAGTATTACAGCTCCATACCGGTTTAAGATTTCTTTTTATAATCTCATCGCAGAAATCCATTATCCTTTTTTTGTTTACTGTGAATGTGTCATCTTCAATAAAGATTTCTTTAATTTCAGGAATTTCCTTTAATATATATTCGATTTCATCTACAAGATCATCTACACTACGAAGCCTATATAATCTTCCACCCATAGTTGATGGGTAAGAACAGAAATTACATTTATTTGGACAGCCCCTACTTGAGATTATTTGTATCATAGGTTTCTGTGCAAAAGCATAAGCATAATCATCATAATTTAAAAATTCCTCATAAACTTTACTTACCCATGGAAGTTTATCTAAATCTACTAATGGTCTGTCAATATTATGTACAATGCTCCCTTCACTGGTTCTATATGATATTCCTTCAATATCTTTAAGATGATTATCATCTACAATATGACCATTACCTGCCTGAATAATTTCAGGTACTGTAAAATCATATTCCTGGCGAACCACAATATCAATACCTTTACACTTATTTAATACTTCTTCAGGTAATATTGTTGGATGTGTACCTCCACAGATAATTTTTATATTTGGAAATTTATTTTTAATTTCATTAATTGTAATATAATCATAGCTACATGTAGGTGTAGTTGTCTCACATACAATATAATCAGGACCATATGAAGATATTGCATTTAAGGTATCATCAAGTGTAAAGTTTCGAGTAATACAATCAATTAAATTAACCTCAATTCCTTTTTCCTTACATACTCCAACACAGTATGCCAACCAATAGGGATAATATAAAGTTCCGGATTTAGTCTTTTCAGGCCATCTACTAGCCCTACTAATATTAAATTTGTAAGGTAAATTTAAAAATAAGATTTTCATTAATACACCAAATTAAATTTTTAAAAAATTAAAATAAATAAATATAACTTCTTAAATTTAAGAATTATTATTTGAGATATTATCTAATATTTAATCAATTATAAAATTGATTTTTATATTATATAAATTTATTAATAGAATTTACAAATGAATTTACTATAATTAAATTAAATAAATTATTTTAATATAGCTAGATATAACTAAAATAATAAATATAATTAATAAAGATTTAAAGCGATAAAAACAAACTAAATGCATTTAGTAAATATTTTAAAAAAAAAAAAATTATCATTATATAAAAAAAGATTTATAATTAGATAGAATAAAAAATGATAAAACAAGAAAAAAATAATTAAAATAATGCATCATTACTGAATTTAAATATTAAAGGGATATAATATGGAAAAGAGAGTTATAGAAAAAACAGGAGATGAAATATCCTCACTTGCTTTTGGAGCAATGCGATTAGATATTAAAAAGGGAAGGGAAGAATCTAAAAAAATGATTCGATATGGAATTGATAATGGTATAAATCTGATTGATACAGCCTATCTTTATGGTCTTGGAGAGAATGAAAAATTTTTAAGTGAAGCACTTAAGGATGGTTATAGAGAAAAAGTTAAAATATCTACAAAAATACCTGCATTTAATATTCGTAAAATAGAAGAATGTGAAATATACCTAAATAACCAATTAAAATCCCTTAAAACGGATTGTATCGAATATTACTTCTTACATAATATTGATTTAAAAATTTTAAAAAGACTTGAGAAAAAAGGCATATTTGAATTTTTAGATAAAGCAAAAAAGGAAGGTAAAATCAAATACGCTGGATTTTCCTATCATGGAAACATAAGTCATTTTAAAGAGGTAGTGGACCTATATGATTGGGATGCATGTATAATTCAATATAACTATTTTGATGAAGGAATTCAGATGGATATTGACAGTATAAAATATGTAAAATCCAAAGGCATGGGAGTTTTTGTAATGGAACCTCTTAAAGGAGGTATTCTTGCAGGTAAATTACCTGAAAAAGCCGAAAAAATATTTAAAAAAGAAGATCCTAACAAAACAAATGGAGAATGGGGACTTTCATGGATACTTAATCAAGCTGAAATAACCTCCATATTATCTGGAATAACCAGTTATGAAATATTAGAAGAAAACATCAATACTGCAAAACGTGTAAAAATTAATTCCTTAAGTGAAGATGAAATAGATACAATCCATAAAGTTAAAAATATAATGAAAGAATCATTGAAAATAAACTGTACTAATTGTGGTTACTGTATGCCCTGTAAATATGGTGTAGATATACCTAGATGTTTAGGTATATATAATGAAAAATATTTATTTGAAGAAAGTAGATTTACAGGATTAAAACATTATTTTATGCAGGTTTCAGGAATTGTAGGTGGAAAAGAACAGTATGCAAGTAAATGCACTCAGTGCAATAAATGTATACGATTATGTACACAAAAATTAAATATTCCTAAAGAACTTAAAAAGGTTGAAAAAGAATTTGAAATACCTGGATTTAAACAGATATTATGGATTTCAAACCATATTGTTATGCCTATTGTAAATAAAATCAATAAATATAAAATGTCATAACAATTCATTAAATATTATAATAATCCATTGGGTCAATTAAGATTTACTAATAAAAAAAATTACTAAATCAACTGCTTATTATTCTTTTAAATATAAAATTAGTTTATTAACTTAATCCAATAAATATTTATTTTAAAGTTTAATGATTCTTTGCCAAGCAAAAAATTATTTTAAAAAACTGGAAAAAAAACTTTTTAAAAAATGAGTCTGTAAAATTTTACAGACACTAAAAAATAGAATGAAATTATTAAAAAAATATAAATTTATCAAACATTATTTAATATTAAAAACTATAAAATATATAATTAATTGTTTTTATAAATATAATAAAATCATGGAGATTATAAAATGAATTTAATACTTATTATTGTAATAATTATAATAATTGCTTTAATTTTGTTTTTAATTAGTACCTATAATGGTCTTGTAAAATCTAGAAATAAAGTTAAGAATAGTTGGGCTCAAATTGAAGTTCAATTAAACAGACGTGGAGATTTAATTCCAAATCTTGTTGAAACTGTAAAAGGATATGCATCTCATGAAAGTAAAGTATTTGATGATGTTACCCAAGCAAGAGCAGGACTTATGAATGCTAATGGTGTTCAGGAAATGGCTGATGCAGATAATACATTAAACCAAACTTTAAAATCATTATTTGCTGTTGCAGAAAATTATCCTGATTTAAAAGCAAATGAAAACTTTAAAAACTTACAAAATCAGCTTGAAGAAACTGAAAATAAAATTTCATATTCTAGACAGTTTTATAATGATACTGTTTTAATGTATAATAACAAATGCGAAACATTCCCAAGTAATATTTTTGCTAATGCATTTGGATTTAAACAAGCTGAATTCTTTAAAGCTCAAGAAGGAACTGAAACAGTACCTAAAGTTGAATTTTAAAAAATTCAACTTAATTTTTTTTGTAATTCTACTTTTTTTAGTGATTTAAATGAATAAAGCTAATCTTACGACTTTTTTAATTATTGGTATTTTAATTCTATTTCTTGTATTTGGAGTGGCTGGTTTTTATTTTTTAAGTGGTGGTCATAATAACCATAATAATGCAGATACTAATAGTCATAGTAGTAGTAATAGTGGAAATAGAGATTATAAAATATCAAATGGAGATATTAACTTAACGATTAATGATAATGGTTCCCTAAATGTTAGAGAAACTTATACTTATAACTTTGATGGATCATATCAGGGTGTAAAACGTAATATTCCTCTTAAAAATAATGAGAAAATAACTAATCTACAAGTTTATTTAGAGGGAGCCTATGGAACAGTTGATGAGGATTCTTCCTCTAATGCATATAATATTACTACCTATCTTTACAGCGATGAAGCTAAAACTAAAAAAATAGCAGATAATGCAGAGGTAAAAATTACATATGATTATGAAATGGACCATATAGTTAAATTTTACAGTGATACTGCAGAATTCCAATATAAAATATGGGGAGATACATGGGATAAGCCTGTTGAAAGTTTAACAGCACATATAAACTATCCTTCAAGTAATCATGTTGAATATTGGATTAATCCATATGAATATAAAGACACCCAAAGTAAATGGGAAGGAAATACACTTGTAATAACAAGAAATCAGCAAACAGACAAATATTTAGAGATTAACTCCCTTATACCTTTAGATGCCTTCACATCTATTGATAAAATAACTTATCATAACAATAAACAAATAGATAAAGTCCGTCAAAATCAGAAAAATTATGTGAAAAATTACGAACATGATACAACATTCTTGCCATTTTTAGGAATACTTGAACTTTTAAGTTTAATTATACCTGCAGGTTTATACTTAATATATGGTCGTGAACCTAAAATAGAATATAAAGGAATATATGAAAGAGAAGTACCAAGTAAAGATAAACCGGCTTTTGTTAATGCAATGGGTGTATCAGGAACCTTAAAAAGTATTGGAGATTTAAATGAAAATGGATTTAAATCTACAGTTATGGATTTAATAAATAGAAAATATTTAATTTTAATCCATAAGGATGAAAAAGATACTGTTAAACTTCAAATAGCAGATAAAAATATTTCCGAACTTGAAAGATTTGAAGTTGAAGCAATTAATCTTTTAAAAAGATTTGAGGTTAATGGTATAATTGACTTTAATTATATGGAAAATGAACTACAGTATGAAAGTATGGCAAGTGCCTATATGAATAGTCTAGAAGAGTGGAAAGAGAATTATAAAGAAGAATATATTAACCCACAAATAGATCAATTCTTCCATGATAAAGGAGCAAGATATATAAGATATTATGGAATTATACAAATAATTCTATCAATATTAATAACCGTATTTTCCTTCTTCAGTGAAAACAAACCAGCATTCTATACATTACTTATAATGAGTATAATTGTTATAGTAATATCCATAATACTTATTATTATACCAAATACTATTGGTGGACAGTGGACTAAAAAAGGCAGAGAATATTATCAAAAGTGGAATAACTTTAAAAAATACCTTAAATACTTTTCACTTATGAAAGAATACCCTCCAGAGTCTATTGCTATATGGGATGAATATTTAGTATATGCAACTGCACTTGGAGTTGCAGATGAAGTAGAAAAAGCTATGGGAGAATTAGCATATAATTCAAGTGGATATGATGATTACAGTGCAATCTATATATTCTACTCTTTTGGAGGATACTATGCATTTAATAGAACATTCTATACTGCAAGTTCAACTATAAATCAGGTCGACACCGATTCTATAGGTAATATTGGTGGAGGATCTGGTGGTGGAGGTGGTGGAGCATTCTAAACTCCACTACTAACTTTTTTTTTAAAAAAAAAAAACATTTCCTCTTTTTATATATAATAATTATAGTTAATACTAAAGTGAAAATATTTTTTTTTATAATGATTAAATTAGGTAAATGACAATAAATTTACCAAAATAAACTAATTATAATTGAAAATAAATAAATTAAAGAAAAAATAAGTTAATAGATAAACTTAATATATTATAGAATTTTAATTAAAAATAATAAAAATTAAACTGAGGCAGAATTATGAGCAATAAAAAGGTTGTAGCATTAACTCGTCCGGCAAGTAGATCTGATGAAGCTAAAATATTAATAGAATCATATAATGCTGAAGCACTTATAGTTCCAACCCTTGAAATAGAGCTATTAAATTCACCGACCCTTAAGGCATTTATGGAAGAAGTAGAAAATATGGATTGGTTAATATTTACCTCAGTTTCATCTTTAGATTCCATTTATAAATATTATCCTGATTTTAATGAAAAAGTAAACAATAAATGTAAAACTGCAGTTATAGGTCATAAAACTGCAGAAGTTGCAGAAAAATATGGTCTTAAAGTAGATTTAATACCAAAAGATTACACTGCAGAAGGCTTACTTGAAAGTTTTCAGGAAATAAATATTAAAGATCTAACTATTGGTATTCCAAGAACATATTCTGCAAGAAAACTTCTACCTGAAGAGCTTGAAAAAAAAGGAGCAAAAGTTATACTTGCTGAAAGTTATAAGTCAATACTACCTCATGATACAAATAAAATAAATAATCTGATTACTAAAATATTAAATAAAGAAATAGATGCAATAACATTTACAAGCCCTCTTACAGTCCATAATCTATTTAAAGTTGCAGATAAAAGAAGTGATGATTTAGCTATAGGATTATCTGATTATTTATTATGTGTTTCAATTGGGCCAATAACAGCAAAAGCATTAGATGCATATAATGTAAAATATGTTTATCCTGAGAGATATACAGTTAAAGATATGATTGAATTAATGTTTGATATGATTTAATATCTTATAAAAAAAAAAACATTAACATTTTAAAATAAAAATAAAAATAAAAATAAAAAATTTAATATTACAGGAAAAAAATACTATTTAATCTTTTAAAAAAAAAATAGTAATTAAGTGAGACTATGAGCTATAAAATAAGTATTATAATACCAGTATATAATGGAGAAAAAACCATTGAAAATACATTAAATAGTCTTATTAAACAGACAATAGGTATAGAAAACTTACAGGTAATCATAGTTAATGATAAATCAACTGACAACACACAAAGAATAGTTGAAAATTATATAAAAGATTATCCTAATATTGAACTAATTAACCTTGATAAAAATATTGGAGCAGCATATGGACCTAAAAATATAGCTCTAGATTATGTTAAAGGACCATACATTATGTTTTTAGATGCTGATGATACCTATGAGCTTAATAGTTGTGAAGTATTATACAATACTATTGAAGAGGAAAATGTAGATATTGTATTTGGCAGATACAAAAGAATATACTCTGATGTAGATAAGGAGAAATATCAAAATCATTACATAAACAATAAAAACGAACTAATACAAAAGTCTCATTCTGCATTTAAAGACAGATTAAATGATTACACCGATGATATAATTGATAATATACATATTACAGGATTAAGTGGATTTATCTGGAAAAATATTATATCCTATTTTATTTATGGAAAAACATATAAAAACCCAAATATTTCCTGTGGAGTCTACGATAAGATTTACCTTAAAAATTTAAATGATAATATTAATATTCTTCGAAGTCTTCCTTCATTCTGGACAAAAATTTATAGAACAGACCTGATTTTAAAAAATAATATTAAATTTCCAGAGGTCATATCAGCTGAAGACTTAAACTTCCTAATGGAAGCATATTTTCATGCAAATGGAATAATATTTCTAAATAACCAATTTGTATATAATTATTATATGATCGATAATGAAGAAGATAAATCCATTACCAAAGATATAAGTTTTAAATTAGTCCTTGACTCATTAGTTGGATATAGAAAATGCTCTACCCTTTGTATGAAATATGGATTTGAAGATGTTGAAATAATATTAAATCCCTTTTTACTTAATTTTATAAGTCTTATTAAAAAGTCTAATTTAACAAAAGATGAAAAAAACATAATACATGATGAATTTAATAAATTTAAAAAAGAATATAATTGTGGTATTAAAGGAAAATTGATAATGTTTCTAATTAATAGGCTTTTAAATTAATTTAAGTATATTTCATCCGCTATTTTTGTAGATATTTAGTTTTAAACCCTAATATTATGGATATTATTAATAATTATAAAATATTAGGTACACTTCTTTTTAAATCTATGAAGAAATATTTTAGTCCAAATAAAACCAAGTAATGAACCTAAGAAACAACCAAATATTAGACCTATAAATATTCCTTGAACACCCCATCCAAAGATTAAACCAAATATATATGCACATATAGATTCTAATAAAAGTGATTTTACTGAAATAAGAATAAAAGAATAACCTCCTTTACCAACACCTTGGAAAAGGGAAGATGCCATTACTCCCGGAGTATAAGCTAAAACATATAAACTTAATAAAGACAGGGTTTGTGAAATTTGTGGTCTTAACATAGCATTTGTAGAATTATAAGTAAATAAGGATGCTATTTGTGATGAAAATAAAAACATGATTATTGCAGTTAAAAGTGAAAATAGAAAACCTAATTTAATTGAATAAGAAAATGTAGTGTTTAAGTTTTCAGGATTCCGTGCACCATAAGCAACACCAGCAGCAGTTAAAATTGCTATTGATATACCATTTGCAGGCATAATGGCATATATTAAAATCTGAAGAGAAGCAGAACACACTGCAAATGACATAGTACTGGAAACTTGTAAAACTAATGAATTTATAATAAAAAATAAAGCTGCAAGTATTAAATTTTCTAAGATATAAGGAATAGCAACATTAAAAATATTTTTAATAAGTTGAGGCTTAAAGAAGAAATTTTTATATGTTAAATCCAGAAAAACAACTCTTTTAACCCATATCCAATAAGAAAATATAATAGATGAAAATAAAACAGATAAGACTGTAGCCCATGCAGAACCTTTGATACCTAAATTTAATGTATAAATAAATATCGGATCTAATATAAAATTTAAAACTGAACTCAAACATAATACAGATATTACCCTTTTAATATTACCTTCAGCTCTAAAAATTGCAGCTACAACATTAGAATATGTAAATAAAATTAAAAAAGAAAATGCAATATAACTGAAATCTAATGCATAGTTTAAAGCCCCTCCTACATTTAAGAATATTAATAGTGGTTTGATAAAAATTAAAATAATAAATGTAAATATAATTGAAACTAAAATACATACTAATATAGCATGAATACCCGTGTTATTTGCTTGTTTATAATTTTCTGCACCAATATATCTTGAAATTACAGAGTTTGCACCAGCACCAATACCTGTTCCAAGTCCAATTAAAGTCATGAATAATGGAGTTATTAAACCTATAGCGGATAATGCATTTGGTCCTAATCCAGACACCCATATACTATTTATTAGATTATAAAACATAGTTAAGGCTAAAGATAACATCATTGGGAAACTAATTTTCAAAATAGCCTTTTTTGGATCCCCGGTAATTCCTTCTATATTCTTGCTATTATTGTTATTATTTGTCATAATATTCCTTTTAATATTTAATTGTCTAAAATAATAATCTTTCAATCATCTATCTATAATAATATTTAAAAATTAATTAATATTATCTGAGAGAATATTTTGATATTTACTTACATCTTTAGATATTATATCTTGATGTGTAGAATCTATAAAAATAAACTCATAATTATCTGAAATCTTCTTCAAATCATCTTCAAGTATATCTGAAGTATATAAAAATGTAATATGAGAATTAATTTTAGGAGTATTAAAATCATAAACCGAATTAAGCAAAATAATCTCTTTTAACTTTTCTTTAAACTCATATGAATAAGTATTATTATCTAAAAATTCATCAATTAAATCCATTGAAAGTTTTTCAGTACTATTAAAGTCTAAATATCCATCAATAAGTATAATTTCTCCAACAAGCTTATTTTCCTCTAATTTTTCAGCAATTAAAGATGCATAAACACAACCTAAAGAATATCCAACAATAATATCTCCATCTTGGAATAAATCTTTAATAGCATCATAATAATAATCAATTGTAATATTATTATCCTTTAAATTTTTAATCTCTTCTAAAGACAAATCATGTTTAAAATCATCAATAGTATAAATATTACCTTTAAAATCTATTTGTTCAATGAAATCTGAAAATACAAAAGATAAACCAACAATATCCGGGAATAAAAACATGTTTTGATTAATAGTACCTTCTTTAATTAGATTAAATCCATATTCATTATCATTAATAATACTTTGAGCAATTTTATAAGGAGTTCTAAGATTCAAAATAGATTTAATATCTACATCCATATCTAATAAAGAAATAACTTTAATAGCAGTTAAAGAATCTCCACCTAACTTAACAAAATCATCATTAATACCAATTTTATCCATATTAAATATTTTTTCAAAAACTTCAACTATTGCCTTTTCAGTGTCTGAACTTGGAGGAACATAATCCTCATGTAAAGCATCAAAATTAATCTTAGGTAAAGCACGCTTATCAACTTTACCATTTACATTTAAAGGAATAGAATCCAACTTAACAACATAAGAAGGAACCATATAATCAGGTTTATTATTTAAAACATAATTTTTAATATGGTCTTCAAGTGAGTGATTAGTCTCCATATTAGAAACAAAATAGGCTACCAATTCATTATTAGAACCATTTCTAACTATTTGAACAGTTACATCCTCAATACATTCCATTTCACGAATTACAGATTCAATCTCAGATAATTCTACACGATTACCACGTATTTTAACCTGACTATCACGACGACCTACAAAACCAAGGCTTCCATCTGGTAGAAAACGTACCATATCACCAGTACGATATAAGATACCATAATCCCCTTCATCAAAAGGATTATCAATAAATGTATGATTTGTTTCATCATCACGATTCAAATAACCACGAGCAAGCTGATAACCGGCTAAATATAATTCACCTACAGCACCGATAGGAACACGTCTAAATTCTTCATCTAAAACATAAGCCTTAATATTATCAAGTAAAAATCCGATAGATGAATAATCAATCTTATCTTTAGTATCAATAGCTGTTACATCAACACATGCTTCAGTAGGTCCATAAGAATCAGCAAAACGATAATTCACATTAAATTCATCATCACCTAACTTCTCACCACCAGTTGTCATCACTTTCAATGAAGTCTCCTCAACTTGACTGACAAAAAGCTTTGCAACCTGTGTAGTAAGCTCAATATGAGTAACATTATGACTTAACAAATAATCATTTAGAGCTTTCATGTTTAACTTAATATCATTAGGAACAACACATACGGCTGCACCAGAGCATATAGAAGGGAAAATACATTTTATCGCAACATCAAAACCAATAGAAGCAAATAAACCATAAACATCATCTTTAGACAAAGCATATGTTCTAATATAAAACTCAGATAAATTCAATATAGCTTTCCTAGTTAATTTTACTCCTTTCGGTATCCCTGTAGTACCACTAGTATATAAAACACAAGCCAAATCCCCATACTCAACAGGCAACTTATCTAATCGGTTAATATCTTCTTTAAGAATATCTGAAATATTAAAAAGAACAGAATCCGTGGTTAAATCCATAGCCCTCTTATAAGTCTCATCACTAACAATAACTACAGGTGCATCAGTATCATCTAAAATAAACCGTATACGTTCATCAGGATGCTTATCATCTAAAGGAACATAAACAGCACCACAGGACAAAACACCTAAAACAGAAAAAATATACAATTCAGATCTCTCTACCAAAAATGCAACTTTATCCTGCTCTTTTACACCCATAGATTTCAAAGTTAAAGCAATCTTATTTGCAATAAAAGCACCTGCAGTGTAAGTATAAGAACAATCCTTATAAGATACAAGCATATTATCCGGATATCTTAAAAGAATATCATTAAATGCATCTAAAACATCAACATTAACCAAATCATGACTAGTGTCATTATATGTATCTAAAAGCTCTAAATCAGAAGGTCTAGAATAATTAATATCAGATAAGTTATCTACACTTAAAATATCTTGTAAAATCATTTGATAAGTATTAGCAAAAACTTCAATGAAATTTTTAGAATATTTATCAGAATATTTTATCTCTAAACTGTAATTATCTTCATTTTGAAAAATCTCAACATCTAAATCACTAATAAAATCCTCAGTAGGTTCAATGATTTGATTTTTCATGTCATTAAATATATCCTCATCAGAACTAAGGTCATTTTCTATAATCCCGTCAGGCATAAACTGGAAGAGAATATCTGCATGAATATCATAATCTTTAGCCAATAATCTATAAGGATAAAAATTATAAGAAGATACACCATAAACCAAATCAGATATATATTCCATAAAAGATGTAATTGACTGATTTTTACAATCAGCCACTAAAGGTAAAGTATTTACAAACATACCAAATGATTCATAATTGCTTAAATTGTCACGACCATTATCCAAAATATTAAACAATACCTTATTATCACCAGTAAATCTAGATAATGTGTAAGCAAAAACACCAGTAAAGAGAATATTCTCACTAACACCATAAGATTTCAAAAAATCAATAATCACTGGCTTAGCTATATTTAAATCCGAAGAATAAGATCCTGGTTCATTATTATCCACCTCAGTTAAAAGAGGATTAATATCATCAACTTCACTTAACATAGACTCAAAAAAAGATTCCGCATTAGAATATCGTGAATTTTTAATAATCTCATCATCATAAACACGAGATTTAACAAAACCCTCATCAAATTTTAATTTTTTACCTTTTAATATATCAGATAAATGCTGTTTATAAACTAAACTAGAAAATCCGTCAAAAATCAAATGATGAAAAACACTAAGTAAAACTAAATCATCATCATTATCTTTTTCAACTAATAAAAAACGAGACAAATTATTATTTAAATCAAAAGATTTATTCATAAACTCGTAAATTTCATCTTCATCATATTCCTTTGAATAATCAACCTTAGGATTATCACCACTCTTCAAACAAGGAACACCATCAACAACACTAAGAAAAGATTTCAATAAAGGATGAACATTAAACATCTCATTTAAAGCTCTAAAAATATCATCGGCAGAATAAGTACTAGGAATATTAAGGGCAATAGGAATATTATAAACTCCTTTTTTCTCATGTTTTAAAATATCAAGATAAACATTTAACTGAGACTCATTTAAAGGACAACCCTTATCCAAAGAATATTTACTATAATCATAATCAATTAATGCATTATTTTTAATATGAGCTGCAATTTTTTCAGGAGTACCTAAAGAAATAAGATCATTCACAGATAAATTATAATCAACTAATTCTTTAACAATTTTCATTGCAATAATAGAAGTACCACCTAAATCTATAAAATTATCATAAACACTAATATTTTCCTGATTAAAAACCTTTTCAAAGATATTAACAACAATTTCTTCAAATTCATTCCTAGGTTTAACAAAATCAACAACATCCAACTCAACAGGAGGTAAACTCCAAACATCAATTTTACCATTAGGATTTAAAGGCAGCATATCCATACGAACATAAAAAGAAGGAATCATATAAGAAGGTAAATGAATATTTAAATAGTCTTTAAGGTCATTCTCATCAATATCAACACTTGATGAATAATAAGCAATTAAATGATTTTGATGATTAACTTTACCTTTAACAACTTTTACCTGTGTAAAACCACCATAATCAAAAATAACAGATTCCACACCTGCAGGTTCTATCCTGAAACCATTTAAATTAATCTGATTATCTTTCCGACCAACATAAACAATACTACCATCCTTATCAAAATAACCTAAATCATTAGTAAAATAAGCCTTTTCATTATTAAATTTATAAAAAGATTTACCTGTTTGTTCAGGATTTTTAAAATATTGTTTAGTAACAACTGGCCCAGAAATAACAATCTCACCAATAGCCCCCAAAGGTAATTGTTTTTTATTATCAGCCAATATATATATACTTTAGAATTACCTAAAGGCTTACCAATAACAGAATAATCAGAAAAATCTTTACTCAATTCATGAATAATAACAGAACCAGATGTTTCAGTACAACCATAAGCATTCCACAGAACAGTAGAACGGTCAGCAGTAATTTCTGCTTTTGACAAATTAGAACCCGCAAAAATTAAATTATCCAAGTTCAAATCAAAATTATTATATAAATACAATCCTAATTCTTCTGTTGTAATTAAAACATAAGTATGATATGTCTTTAAATATTTTACAATATTAGAAATAGAACTTTTACTGGTTTCACGAATAATAAATGCTTCAAAACCATGCATAAGTGCAGCATAAACAGGAAGAGAAGCAACAAAAGTAAACTTACCTAAACACATAAAATTACCAGTACCACCCTCTGGCAAATTAAAATAATTAATATAATTATTATTAATATTAATAATATTCCTTTGAGTTAACTCCACACCTTTAGGAACACCTGAAGTACCACTCGTATATAAAATAAGAGCAGTCTCATCCAAATCAATATCAACCTCATTTAAATTACCATTTTCATTATTATTTATAGTATTTAAATGTATAGATTCAACATTATCAAAATCACAATCACACTCATGAATAATATATTTAGGAGAACAATTACTAATAATAGTTTGAATATAACTTATAGGATAACTATCATCAACAGGAATAGTAATAGCACCAATTTTCATAAGACAAATAGTCAATAAAGGAATATGATATGATCTAGGTAGATATACGATAATTTTATCAGATTTACCTATTTTATAATCATTTTGGAGAATATATGATATGGATTTTATTAAATCAGATAATTCAGCATAGGTGATTCTGTTTATTTCATCATTGATTGCAAAATTTTCCGGATATTTCTTAGCTGATTCAAGTATAATTTCAGGAATTTGTTTATCCTCTACTATTAAATCAGTACCTATTGAAAATTCATTTAATAAATTTAATTGCCTATCACAGACAATATCCACTTGACTACATGATTGATTAATATTATTTAAACAATTGCCCATCATCATTTCAATATTTTCAAGCATAGAATCAATTTCAATTTTACCAAAAGTATTAATATCATATACAATCTCAATAGATTCCTGAGATATATTAAATACCATACTTGAATTAAAATTTTTAATATCTACATCTCTTGTTTGGTTAACTAGTGCATAATTAAAAATATAATCACAAGAATTTGGATATAAATCATTAACATAATCATTTAGACTTTCCATAGAATTATCTAAAGCAGTGTCAATTGTATTTTTAACAGATTTAATAAAGTCAAAAATAGAAATTTTAGGTTTATATTTAATTTTAAAAAGTGTATCATCAGAACTTAAATTACTGTAACAGAAAATAATACCCTCACTGTCTGTGATTCTTGATAAATAAATTGAGATAATAGCTGTAGAAAATTCAAAAAAAGAAATATTATTTTCAGTTAAAAAATTAGCTAAATCAACATTGTCCTTTAAATAATTATATTTTAAGGCATTAAAATTTTTTGAATCATTAATATCTTTTAAAAAACTATTAAAAGAATAAACATCCTTTAATTCATTCATCCAATACATCTTTTGCAAAATTGATTCCTCCTAGGATAATAAAAGTAATATATCTCTGTTATAATATCTATTTATTAGACTCATACTATTAAAATACGATAATATTTAAAATTGAATATTTTATTTTCTGAAACTACTGAATTTTAAATTAAAGATAATATAAACTATCTGATTAATAAAATAATCAATAAATATTATTGAAAATATATAGTTTAATTTAGTTTTATATGTAATTTAAACTTACCGATTCTATAAAAAAAATAAAGTGATTAGATTTATAATATATTTAAAAAGGTGATATTGTTCTTTTTTCTGTTTATTTAGTTAATGTTAATCATTTTTAAGGATATTTTTGAGTTTTAATTATTTATTTTTATTTTCATTCTTAAATTAATAGCTTTTTTAACTCATACCATTTTTGACTAAAATTTCCTAAAGTTAGTCTTTATAATTATATTTCATTTTAGGACACCATGAATTATGAAGAGGGACAATATAAATAAAATATATTTTCTACAGATTAAGTAGTTATAAATAATTAATCATTATATAGATTAAAACTATTAATTTATTAATTATAATTTAACTCCATCCCTCATCTTCAACACCTGTAGCATTTTCATTAATGACCCTTGATAAATGTTCAGCAAGTGCATTTGCATCTTTATTACCCTTTTTGTGTGGATTGACCCATATTTCAAATTCCTGATTTTCTATTAGATGAATATTAAAATATTGGGGTTTTAGTTTTCTTGAAGTTTTGACTATATTGTCCCATGGAATTCTTATATCTTTCCCATCATTGCTTGCTTTGTCAAAAACAATCCCATTAGGAACTACTTTTAATATTGTATTAATTCGTTTATTTTGTTCAACAGTTTTTTTCCCATTAGTCATAGCATATCCTGCAACTCCCCAATTAAAAGTTGCTAAAGTTTTCATTAAATCACTAGAAATATTTTTGGTAATAATTTCAATTTCAGGAGTGATAACTGTAACATTATTCCTTCTCTTATATCATATTTTTCTGATACTTCCTTAACTTTAATTTCAAAATCTGAATTAATTTTTTCCAATTTTTTATCTAACTTTCCTGTAACTTTATTATCTAAACGATGTTTAGCTCCCCATTTTAATGACTTTTTTAATAAACCCATCTTAACACCTCAAAAATAAAATTTTTATTATTAAATTAATATTATTCTTACTTATTCTAATTTTGTTAAATAATATATTCTAAATAACCATTAATTTTTAAATTGCGCTTTTATTCTTCTGATTTCAAATCTTGCAAATGCGAAATTTATAACACTAGCAATTGATCTACCAAGACATAATCCAAGCCAGATACTTATTAAATGCCAATGAAATTCAAATACAAAAAGTTGGATTAAAGGAACAACAAAAATAATTTCTCTTAAAATTGTAAACATTAAGCTGTAAAAACCTTTTCCAATACCCTGATAGAAAAAACTTGATGGAATTCCCATACCCGTTAATATTAAACATGGGCAGACAAATCGAAGAAAAGTAGTAATGCCCGGAACTAATTGAGCAGTTTCTGGAGTATATGCAAAAATTGTAGCTAATTGAGGTGCAAAGACCACTAATATTAATGTAATTACAGTTCCTAAAGTTAAACCCAATTTAACACCATAAATGTGTGTTCTTGAAAGGTATTCGCCATTTTTTGCACCATATGCACTACCTGATACTGCAATAACAGCAGATCCTATTGCTGTTAAAGGCATTATTGCAAATAGGTATAATCTCTGACCTGTTGTGAACGTTGCTACTCCATAATCTCCTCCAACCATTGAAATAATAATCAAAATTATTGACATTGAAATTGCCATAATTAACATATCAAGTGAAGAAGGTATACCAACTTTAAGAATATCCTTTGATATTTTAGAATCAAATTTAAAGTTTTTAAGATTAACATCAATATATGTATTCTTTTTAATTAAAATCCAGTATAAAATTACTATTGCAGAAACAGCAGAACTGACAACAGTTGCAAGTGATGCTCCAGCAGAACCCAAATTAAAGGTATAAATAAATATTGGATCTAATAATGCATTTAAAATAACTGTAACAACTACAACATACATTGCACGTTTCATATCCCCTTCTCCACGAAGGATTCCACTACAACCATTTCCAAACATTAAAGTGAATAATCCTAAAAACAATGGTGTAGAATAAGCTATAGCCTCATTTAATGTTTGACCAGAAGCACCATAACTTTCAAGTAATGGCCTTTGAATAAAAAAGAAGATAATGGTTAATATAATTGATGCACCTAAAAAAATAAACAATGCCTGTGTTGCTGATTTAGTAGCCATCTCACGATTTTTCGCTCCAATAAACCTTGAAATACTACTTGTCGCACCATTTCCAAGTCCAACACTTGCTCCTGTCAACACCATGAAAATAGGTGTTACAAAACCGATTCCCGCAATTGCAGTCTGTCCAAGTCCTGCAACCCAAATCCCATCAACAATATTGTATAATGCTGTTAGAATCATTGAAATCATAATTGGTATAGCTAATGTCTTTACAGCCTTTTCAGGTTCTCCCCTCATTAACTCCACATTTTTGTTTGTCATAATTAATCTCCATAGTAATTATTCTTTAATTATTTCCTCACTTTTTCTTGCTATTTCTCCTAACTGAGTTTTTGTCTTATTGTCTAATTTATCAATTCCAACAAGCTCTTCCCACTTTTTAAGGTCTTTTTCAAGTAAAATAGCTAATTTTTCACCATTTATTGTTGTTTTTAATATGTATTTTCTTCTGTTTGTTTCCTCGAGTTTTCTTTCAACATATTGATAATCAAATTTTCACATTTAATTTTAAAAATATCATAAACAAAATTAAACTTGAAGCATTAAAATTCTTATACCTTCATATTTCCTCTGTCTTTTTTGCAGAACAATTTCATCTGTAATTCTTCGACCTTGTTTTGAAACTCCAAAATTTCCTGGCCTATACATAACAATTATTCCGCTAGTACATAAATTAGAAAAAGATTTATCATATTCCTTTAAATCATCATCACTTAACTTCTTTTTTAGGGAATGTTCATTGAAGTTCTTTTTAACGGAAATTCTCATTTTACCTAAAATATATAATATATTCTTTTCAGTTTCAGATAATTCCTTGACTATCTCTTTTGTATCATCATCACTATCTATCATAATGCCCCCAAAATAATCAAAGAATTAAGCATCCTTATATGTTTCTAGTTCTTTATCAAGTAAATCCCTTAATTGTTTTGCAACACCAGGAGACATTATGAGTTCTGTTTTTGCAGTTCTTATCATCCCTACATTAGGACCATTTAAAACATCATTGTTTTTTTCAATTTCATCTTTAAATAAAATTAGTCTAATGTCAAAAGGTGATGATGCGATTGCCCCACCAGTAATATAATATTCTGTCAAATCTTCTGGAATAAATAAATTTAATTCTTTTTTCTCTTCGCCCATTATAACATCTGCCTACTCTGTTGTAATTGAAAACTCTAAAGTAGGAGTTTCATCAAGAAATGATTCAATTTCTTCATAATTTGAATATTGTTTAATATTTGATGGGTCAACATCACTACTTTTGAAAGATAATTCTTGTTTGTTTGATCTTCTTAAAAATTCATTGGCTTCTATTAATCCTAAAGCTAATACTCTTTCATCATTAGAGTTTAATTTAAACCTTTTTGCACCTATTTTTTCAATATCTAAAATACCTATTTCTTCTAATTGATTCATATGAATATAAACTGTTTTTGTTGAAACATCAGCCATCCTAGATATTTCATCAGCAGTTAAAAAAGAATCGTCATATGTTAATAGCTCTTCCAATATTTTTATTCTAGCATTTTCTCCAAATAATTCATTTAACAACATCTCAATCTTCTCAAACTTTCATCTTTAAAAGGTAATTTATAATTTAGTGTTAATTATATATAAAATATTACATTGATTACTAAAAAAATTGTAATTTACTTCCAAAAATTATTGGACATAAAATAAAACAACCAAAAATTTCAAAATAATTAGAAAAAAAAATAGAAGACACTTTCAAATTATATTTATGGATAAAAATTGAAAAGCAATTTTATAAAAACCCATTTTAACTAATTAAAATTTTAAGGTTAGGGCTACTCAAACAAGGGATTTACTTGAGAAAAATAAATAAATACACAGCAAAATCAGTTGCAAAAACAGTATATTTGAATGTATTTGGTCCCTAATCACATGCCAATGTTTTATTTCAAAAACAACCCTACAACAATTATCTGAGAACTAAAAAATTCAGACCCTCAAAATATGATAAAAAATAATAAATGTAATTAAAAAAATAAAAACAACACTTAGAAATTTTTATTAAATCTAGCAACATAAAAAACCAAAATTGATAGTAGACACTTAGTGTAAAATACTTACATTTTTCAAAACCTTCAACTAACAAATACTTTCTTAATATTTTTTATCTCATTATTCTCTAAAGGGTCGATATGAAAAATATAAATTAGATCAGAAAAATTCTCCTTTCTAAAATCTATTTCTTCTGGACATAAAATGGACATATAAATATCATTATATTTAATATTAAAAAATTTCTGATAATTAATAAAATCATTATCATCAAAAATAATACAAGGATAATTATTAATATTGGAACTAGTGGTACACCAATTAAGCCCATCATAAGTTCTTATTTCAATAATTTTATCTGTACAAGACACAATATCTAAAAATTTGATCTTAATTTCAGAGAATAAATGTTTCTGAGAATAAATTTCATTTAAATGGTTTAATTCTATATAATTTCCAACAATAAAATCATTGCCAAAAGGATTTCTTTTTTCAAAAGTTAAAATATTCTCCTTAAATGACATATAAGATTTTGTTTTTTTAAATTGCTTTAATGTTTTTTGACCTATTAAATTTAATAAATCCTTGCTAAAAGTAGGAGTAATCATCTCTGGACACCTATATTGAATTTCTTCTTCATCTAAAAGTAAAGGAAAAGGATCAATAATTAATCTAAATATTGTTAAAATTCGGATTGATGATAATAAATGGTTTTTAAATAGCTTAAATTGATTGTGATGGAAATCATCATTAAGGCCTTTACGAAAACAATATAAATTTTCTTTACCGTTAATATGAACAATTTGATTTATTTCCCTTAAAAGATTACTAATATCTTTTTTAAAATCCGGTATTTTATCAAGGACGTCTTTAAATACAAAACCCTCCTCTGATAACCAATCAATGATTTTAGATCTTTTTCTCCCTTTATATTGTTTTTTTAAAAATAAATCCATATTATTTTTGATTCGGTAATCTTCTTTATCAGATAAATCTAGCATAACAGTGGCTAGTTCATTTGCACATCTTAAAGAATAATAAGCATTATCAAAGTATCCCCATTCATATAATTCTATTGCATTTGATAACAATTGGCCTAATTCATCTATAATTAAATTAATATTTACATTGTGGGAAAAACTTCCTCTAAATAGTTTACTAGTATACATTTCAGAAACTTCAAATATTAATTTATAATAAAATTCTTTATTTTCTATTGGATAAGGTCTTAAATATTTATATTTCAACATTTCTTCATACATAAAATTCACTACTTTATTATCTGTTTTTTAATTAGATTTTAGTTTGATTATTTTTAAAATTAGTGATATAAATATATTTAATAATATATAAAGAAATATATGTAAATAGTATATTATAAATAGAAAGAATCTATATTTAACTTTAATTATAAAATAAAAATTATCATATCTTAGGAGATTAATATGAAAAATGAACTTACTACAATATGGCCAGTATATATTGATTCTAATAGAACTGTAAAAGAAGGTCGTAAAATATCTAAAGAAAATGGAGTAGAAAATCCTAGTCTTAATGAAATTAGAAAAGCATGTTATAAATTAGAATTAAAACCAATAGTAGATAAAGAAAAAAGTTATCCTGGATTATGGTATGAGCATAGTGGACGTGTAGCTGTAGAAACTGATATGAAAAAAAATGATCTTTTAAAAGCAGTTGCAGAAAAAGTAAAATCCATAAGACAGTGAAGCTTTAATATATTTTTAAATCTGAAAGTTATTTGGTGGTAAAATGAGAGAAGAAATTGCATTGGATATTGAAGATTTACCAGAGGGTATGAAAGACTTATACAGTCAAGCAAAGAATATGATTCTTACAAATGAAGATATAAAAGTCTATTCACATAATGATTGTGATGGAATCTCTTCAGGTGCAATTTTATCTATTATCCTTGATAGATTAGGAAAAGAACATGAAATAGAATTTGTTTCATTAGATAGATTAGAAGATTTGGAAATTAAAAATAAATTAACCATCTTTTCAGATTTAGGTTCAGGCCAGCCTGTTGAAAAAAATGCTAAAAGAGACTCTGAAATTCTTATATTAGACCATCACCCTCCACTTAGAGACTTGGATTATAAGGACACTGTGGATTTTAAATTCCTTGAAATTAATCCTATGCATTTTGGCATTAATGGAACATACCATATTTGTGGTGGAGGATTATGTTATTATCTTGCTAAAGAATTTGGATATAAAGATTTAAGTTGGATTGGTGTTTTATCTGCTGTTGGAGATATGCAAAATACACATACTGGTAAAATGGAAGGTTTAAATAAACTTATACTTCAGGATGCAATTGATGAAGGATATGTAAATAAAATTAGTGATCTTTCATTATATGGCCGTGAAACAAGACCTTTATTTGTAGCATTATCCTATTTTAGTGATGTTAACCTACCAATTACAAACAGTAAAAATGAATGTATAGAACTTTTAAAAAGAATAGATATTGATAGACAAGACGATGATGGAGTATTTAGAAAACTTTCAGACCTATCTTATGAAGAAAAAAGCAGATTATTCTCAGAACTTGTTAGAATGTTATCAAAAGAAGTTCCAGGTAAATATGTTAAACATATTCCTAAACTTGTCTATGCCGATAGTTATGAATTCCTTAAAGAAGAAAATCATACTTCCCTTAGAGATGCATCTGAATTTTCAACTGCTATGAATGCATGTGCAAGAAATAAGGAAGAAATGGTTGCACTTGAAATATTAAAAGGTAATCGAGCAGATGCTCTTGATGCTCTCAGTTTAATTTCAAGAGAACATAGAAGATATCTTGCTTTGAAGATTAAAGACCTAGATGAAACTAATGCTATAACTGAATTAGACAATTTACAATACTTTGATGGTAATAATATTAAAAGTGAAGTTGTTGGAACTATTACTGGAATGATATTATCACAGGGAAACTGGCAGAAACCTATTATAGGTTATACTAGTGTAAGTGAAGAGAATGATGATTTAAAAATATCCCTTAGATGTTCAAGACTTCTAGCTTATGATGGAATACATTTTGGAAATATTATACGTAAAGTTGCAAAAACCGTAGGAGGAAATGGAGGAGGACATTCAGTCGCATGTGGAGCTTATATTCCCAAAGACAAATTTGATGAATTCATAAACACATTTAATCAAGAATTAGAAGGTAAATTATAAAGATAACAAATTAAATTAGAAACTAAAGTATTGTATAACAACAAATATTAATCAAAAAGCCAAAACTAAACAGAAAATTTTTTAATAAAAATATTTATAAGTTTAAGCCAACGATATATATAAAATATGAGTATGCTTAAAGAAAAATTCAAAGGAACATATTTTATTTCTTTTATATCAATCACCACAGCAATCTGTGAATTCGGTATAAGTTCAATTTTTATTCTATTTCTCTTATATATATTGAATTTTTCACATCCATTAGCATCAGAAACTTATGCTTACTATTATGGGATTGCTTACTTATTTCCAATATTTATAGGATACCTATCTGATAAATATCTAACAAAAACCGGTGCTTTAACAATTGGATTTATTACAATGATAATAAGTCAATTAAGTTTAGCTTTTTCAGCATCATTATATGTTCCAAGTACTATCCAGTATGACCATTATATTTCTAATCTACAGAATCTAAGTTTTTTAATTGGACTATTTTGCCTTGCATTAGGTGTGAGTTTTACAAATATTTCAATTAGCCATATAATAAATAGTGTAAACAAGACGGAAAGATTAAAAATAGATGGATTATCTATTTATTACCCTATTTTAAATATTGGAGTAATAATTGGAGTAATCTTAATGAGTTTAATAATAGGTGATAAAAATTATTATCTATACAAATGGGGTTTTCTAACCTTAGCATTTATATTAATAATAGGACTCATAATATTCAGATTATTAAAAAATAAATACTTAGTTGATAATGATGGCAAACTAATGGAAGATAATAAGAAATATAAAAATCCTATAAAAAAAGAGTCCCTTAGAGTTTTAAGTAAAAAATCCTCAAAAAGCATCCAACAAATTAAAAATCTAAATTTAAAAGAAAAAGTAATACTTTATAAGCAAAGCCTAACAAAAGTTGAAAAAGATAAACTGGTAGTGTTTTTTATATTTTTAGTATTTATTATTATATACAGAATATCATACACTCAAACAACCACATCAATGATATTTTTCATAGACAATTATGTAGATAGGAATATAAGCTTTTTTAATATCCCTGTACAATTTTTCTCAATACTAAACCCTTTATTTGTTTTAATTTTAGGGCCAATATTCTTAAAAATTAATTATAAACTTGAAGAGAAAAAAATAGAATTTGGAATAGTAAAAAGAATAATATTAGCTTTAATTGTTTTAGCCATTGTATTTATGATATTATCAGGTATAGGATATTATATAGATATTGATGCTGTAAGTAAAATAAATTTATTATGGATGCCTCTTATTGAAATTATTATAGCTATCTCTGAACTGTTATTTTCTATAGCAGGGTATTCTATGATTGGAGATTTAACCTATGAAAAATATTATTCATTATTTTTCGGATTGTTTATAGCAACAGGATCCATATCTAGATATATGTCTGGACTAATTGCAATAGAATTTCCAGTATATGATACTCCAAAATTTGTATATTCTATACCTATTGATGGAGTAATGGAATATTACTGTTTATTTGTATTTATGAATTTAGTTGCAGCAGCTGTTCTAATAATTTATAGAAAGAAAATAACAGAAAAAATGCATATTGATGAATCTTAAAAGAGCATTTATAATTCAAAGAAAAAAATAGAAATAGCTGAAATTATTCATACCATTATATCCTCTAAATATTCATTAATTAGCATCTGATTTAAAATTCTAGAGAATAATTTAACAAAAGAAATTGCTGTATCATTAGTAAACATATCACCATGTTTTATATGAATAACATAACCATCATCCAAGTCATTGATTATACAGAAAAATTCACTGAAAACATCCTTTTCAATAAAAATATCCCTAACTATCATCTTATCATAGATATTAGATACATCATTTAAATCAAAATTATACTCAAATAAAACATTATTATTTAAATTGAATTCTTCCCTCAGTAATCTATAGGGATAAACATGATTTGACATAGAATTAAAGACTAAATTAGAAAAATAACTTAAATAGTTTTTAATCTTATCATTTTTACAGTTAACTAAAATAGGAATTGTTAAAGCGTACATTCCAAGAGCATTTTGCATATAGGTTTCATGACGACCATGTTCAACAAAATTATAATAGATATTTGTCTTTCCAATAAAGCAAGCATAAGAATATGCAAATACAGCATTTAAAAAAGTACCAACAGTAATATTGTTATCAAAGGTGAATTTTTCAACTTTATTACGAATTTCTCTAATCGGAAGAGATACCATTCCCCGTGATCCATTCAAATCAGCTTCTATTGTATTAACATTATCAATTTCTTTAAATTGCATCTTATAAAATTCATGAGCTGATTTATAAAATGGTTCAAATTGACTTTCAAAAGAATCTTTACTTCCATAGACAAAGCCTAAATCAGGATTTTTATTTAATTTACCTTCTAATCCAGCAATCAAATCATTTTTAACTATGTTAAAACCCATTGCATCATTGATTATATGATGTATATCATAAAATACAAATTTACTATTATCTTTATCAATAATATAAAAACGAGCTAAATACTTTTTCAAATCAAACTCTCGAATAAGATTAGAAAAATCATCATCATATCTTGTTTCAATTAAAGGATAACTATCACAAATTAAAAGAGGGAATAAACCATCATCTAAAATACGCCCTTTTAAAATAGGATGTTTATCAATTAAAGTAAAAATAGCTTCCTTAATCTGATTAATAGATTTATCATTAGGACATTCTATTTTATCCCATGTAGAATAAGCTGTACCTAAATCCTGATTAATTTCATTATAATATACTTCAAGTTGTGGTTGGGATAAATTACATATAATATTATTATCTTCAAAATAGAAATTAGCGATAAAATCTAATTCGAATCGAATATTATCAAAGAATAAACTTATCTCCTCACCAATAAATGTGTCCTGAGGATAATCTCCAATAATATAATAAATATCATCTACACGATTTATATTAAAATCAACACCATAAACTTCTCTATTACCCTCATCATTAAGGTCAAAATCTTCATTAACAGATTTAAATAATTCATTTTCAAAAATAAACTCTGTACTTAAAAAATTAAAAGTTACAGGACAATGTTTATATTTAAAATCATGGGTAAAATAGACTAAGGAGGAATAATTTAAGCCAAAATTAGAAATATTTCTAAAAGCAGTTTTAAGGTTATAAACATCTCTCATAATAGAAATATCATCATACATAGTACTAATATTAACAAAAACAGGATATTGACTTGTAAACCAACCAATAGTCCTATGAATACTAGCAATACTTTCATCACGACCGTAAGATTCACGATTGAATATAATATCTTTACCATAGGTTTTTTTATAAGCACGTGCAATTGCCAATGCCAAATATTCCTCTTCAGATAACATTAACAAATTATCAGTTCTATAATCTACATTCACATTAAAATTAAAGCTAATTGATTTTCCTTTAATTTTTAAATCATCTAATAATCCATTAATTTCAATCCAATGTTGTTTTTCATCTGGAGAAATATTTTCAACTAAATTTTTTACATCTTCAACCCAATTTTTATAAGAATAAGGTCTTATAAACTTTAGCTGATTAGACTGTCTAAAATTTGGATATATCATATTATTTTTAAGTTCATATGTTTCATAATCTATATAATCCTCAGAATCTAAAGTTTTAATAATACTTTTTGAGTTTTGAGCAATTAAATATGGAGTTTTATAATTTAATATATCCGTAGCAGAACAAGAAATACCTTTTTTATTAAGCAGTGAAATTATTCGAATAGAGCTAATAGAATCTCCACCTAATTGAATAAAATCATCATTTAAACCAATGCCTTTTTGATTAAATACATATTCAAATACATTAATAATTTCCTTTTCAATATTATTTTCAGGAGCAACATAATCTTCACGGAAATTGGAAAGGTCAAGTAGAGGTAAAGCCTCTAGGTCAATCTTAGAATTAACTGTTAAAGGAATTTCATCTAGAAACATAACAAATGAAGGGACCATATAATTAGGTTTATGTTTTAATATATGATTTTTAATAGTTTCCTCATCCAAAGAGTCAGCAACCACATATGCAATGAGCTGAGCGTTATCTTTATTTCTTATACTCTGAACCGTAACATCCCTAACATGGTCAATTTGACGAATTGATGATTCTATTTCAGATAATTCTACCCGATTACCTCTAACTTTAATTTGACTGTCACAACGACCAATAATAGCTAAAGAACCATCAGATAATATTCTCATCATATCTCCAGTTCTATATAATTTACTATAATCAGGATCCTCATCAAATGGATTATCAATAAATGATTCTCCAGATTCCTTTTCACGATTTAAATAAGCTTCAGCTACCTGATAACCTGCTAAATACAATTCACCTACTGCACCAATTGGAACTGGTCTAAATTCATTATCCAAAATATATGCTTTAGTATTATAATTTAAAAACCCAACACTAGAGCTATCAATTTTATCATCATTAATAATAGAAGAATTAAAGGCAAATGCTTCAGTAGGACCATATGCATCAACTAAAAGATAATCATCAGGACTTGAAAATTCTCCCAGTTTTTCACCTGCAACTAGTAAAATTTTAAGAGAAGTACTTTCTATACTTTTCATAAATAATTTAGCTACCTGTGTAGTAATAAAGGAATGAGTAACATTGTGATTAATGAAAAAATCATTTAATTTAAGCATATTTAATTTAATACTTTTAGGAATTACGACTAAACATGCACCTGAATAAATTACAGCAGAAATTATAAAATTACTCATATCAAAACCTATAGAAGAAAACAATCCAAAAGTATCATCCTTGTTCAAATCATATTTATTAACATAGGTCGTGGATAGATTAAGTAATGCTTTTCTTCTTATCTTAACACCTTTAGGATGTCCTGTCGTACCACTAGTGTAAAGTATACATGCTAAATCATTATAAACAATTGGCAAATATTGTAATGTTTTAATATCTTCATTAAATATTTCAGATATATTGAAAATTTTACAATTATTATTAAAGGTTTTAACACGCCTGTAAGTATCATCACTTACAATAATAACCTTGGATTCAGTGTCATTTAAAATAAATTCTAGTTGAGAGTCAGGATGGGCAGTATCCAATGGAACATAAATAGCTCCAATAGATAAGATTGCTAAAATATTAAATAAGCATAATGGTGAAGGTTCAACTAAAAAAGCTACATTATCATTCTTTTCAATACCTAAATCAATTAAATATTTTGCTATTTTACGACTAATAAAAGCAACTTCCCCATTATTATATTGTTTATCATTAAAACTAACTAAGGTATTATTAAGATATTTGGAAAGATTAAAATTAAATACATCTAAAATATCTTCATATTCTAAAATATAATCTGTATTATTAATTTTATTCAATAAATTCAAATCTTTAATAGATACATAATCTATATCAGCTAGATTCTCTTTAGTTAAGATTTCTGTTAAAATTTTAGCATATGCCTCAACAAATCGAATAGCAGTATTTCTAGAATATTTCTCTGAATGATATAAATTAACAAGATAACCATCATCTAAATCATTTACAGTACATAAAATATCCGAAACTGGATCAATACTAAGTTCAGATATTATAAGATCATCTTTAACATAAGAAGTATCATTTAAATTATAATTATACTCAAAAAGTATATTATTGTTTAAATTGAACTCAGATGCAAGTAATCTGAAAGGATAAATACTGTTAATAACAGAATCAAAACTCAAATAGGAAAAATTTTTCAAATAATTTACTATATTATCATTTTGACAGTCTACCAAAAGAGGAATTGTTTTAGCAAACATTCCACAGGCATTTTGAAGATAATCCTCATGACGACCATGTTCAGTAAAGTTATAGTAAACATTATTACTTCCGGTAAAACGAGAGAGAGTATATGCAAATACAGCATTTAAAAAACTACCTACTGTAATTCCATGAGATTCTATAAAATCTTCAACCTCCTTTTTAACACCTTGAATAGGAAGTGAAACAAACCCTTGAGTACCATCTATATCTCTTTCTAATGTATTTGCTTGTCCTATATCAGCTAATTTTTTAGAGTAAAACTCATGTGCAGAATTATACTTAGGATTAAATTGAGATTTGTAAGAATGATAACTATCATTAACAAAAGCTAAATCCACTGTCTCATCTAAATTTCCATCTAAAGCAGCAATTAGATCTTTTTCAATTAACTGCATACTAGTAGCATCAATAATAATATAATGAATATTAACAAATATGGCTTTTCTCTCATCTTTATTTATAATATAAAAATCTGTAAGTGACTCTTCCAAATCAAATTCTTTTATATAATTTTCAGTATCATCATTATGAATTACATTAATGTCTAAAGAAGCATCACATACTAAAAGAGGTGAAATTTCATTATGAGTAATTCTTGCTTTTAGAATATGCCGTTTATTAATTACAGCCCATATTGCATTTTTAATCTCATCAACTGATTTATCCATATCACAGTCTATAATTCTTGAAACAGAATAAGCCGTACCTTTATTATTTGTTTTTTCATCTAAATATATTGCTAATTGAGATTCAGATAAAGGACAAACGATAGTTTTATCTGTGTAATTTTCATAAACATTACTCTCTAGCCAAGCATCACCTTCTCCATTATTTTCATAAACATTTTTCCCTAGCCAATTATCATCTTCCATATTAAATTTAAAATTATCAAGTAATCTAAAATTTTCAAAATAATTGTCATAGGATGTGGTGAAAAGGTTACTATTATACTCTGATTCTAATTGAGAGTATATATGACTTAAATCATCTAAAAGAATCCCCCAACTTATACCATCAATTATTAGATGATGAATAATAAAAATAAGAAATGTTTTATCATTATGGTGAATTAAACTAATATCAATTAATTTATTAAAAACATTAATCGAATTCTTTCTATCTTTAATAATTTCTTCCATATTATTTTTTAAATCATCTTTTATCTTAAATTCATTAATTTCAGATACTCGTGAATTTAATGGTAATATTTCTTGGACAGGTTTATTATTTTCTATTTTAAAGGATGCTCTTAACATATCATGAAGATTTGTTAATTCATCAAAAGATTTCTGTAATAAATTAATATTCAAATCCTTTTTTGATTCTAAAATAAACTCCTGAGTATAATCATTTCTGTTAATTTGATCAAAAAAGTAGTTTTGTATAGGAAGTAAATCAATAATACCCTTGATAGAATCATAAGTAACTTGAGGTTTCTTTTCAATATTTTGAGCAATTAAATATGGAGTTTTATAATTTAAAATATCATTATATTGGACGAAAAATCCTTTATTTTGAAGAATTGAAATTATACGAATAGCTTTAATTGAATCTCCACCTAAATAATAAAAGTTATCGTTTATTCCAATTTTTTTCACATCTAAAACATTTTCCCATACTTTAACAATTGATTTTTCAATATCATTTGTAGGTGCAATATAGTTGTCATTGATGAATTCTGGTTCAGGTAATTTATTAATGTTAATTTTACCATTATTACTTAAGGGTATAGAATCTATCTGCATTATTGAAGTAGGAATCATAAATGGAAGTAAAATAGTTTCTAGATATTTAAATAATTCATCTATATCAATAATCTCTTCAGATACAAGATAGGAATATAATTGAGTTTTATTAGAATTAGGAATTGTTACAGCTTGAATAATATTTCCATAGTTTTCAATTGCTTTATTTACCTCTTCAAGTTCAATTCTTTGACCATTAATTTTAATTTGTGAGTCTTTTCTTCCAATAAAGTTTAATTCACCATCAAAATCAAGATATGCAAGGTCTCCAGTACAATAGATAATATCATTACCAAATAAATTATTAATAAAATGATGCTTAGTTTCATTTTTATCCAAATAACCTGCTGATACTTGTTTTCCACCAATACACAATTCCCCTGGAATACCAATAGGACATAACTGTTTATCATTATTTAAAATATAGATATGTGTATTAAGATTAGGCTTTCCAATAGTAACCTTATTTGTAGAAGATATTTCTTTAATACTTGCAAAAATAGTAGTTTCACAAGGACCATATCCATTATAAATAATCGGATTATATTTTTTACGAATATCTCGAACTAGATTTTCATTTAAAGCCTCACCTGCAAGGATTAATTGATATGTATTCTTCATTACATCATCAAAGTTTGGAAGAGTAAAAAACATATTTAATTTACTTGGAACCGTATTTATCATTGATTTTGAATACAAAATATCTTTAGGAATTTTACTAAAGTCATAATTTTCATTAATAATATACAATTGTATACCATATACTATTGAATATATAATTTCAAATAATGAAGTATCAAATCCAATATTTGTTGTATGATAAAAGATTTTAGTATTAGTATTATAAAACTTATTTTTAGCACTAATTAAAAATTTTTCAACATTTTTATGACTTATTATAACTCCTTTTGGAACTCCGGTAGTACCTGAAGTATGAAGTATACACAGATTACCTTCACAAGTTGATTCTATTTTAGAATCATCATAATCATATAAGAGTTTTTGATTTAAATTAACAATATTAATATTATCTAAATCCAAATCCAAATTGGTTAATATGACCTTAGGGTTAGTCTGATTAACAATATGTTTAATCCTGTTTTTAGGAGCAAAAGGATTAATAGGAATATAAACCCCATTTAATTTCAAAATACTGTAAAATGCCAGTACAGATTCTATACTACGTTTAGCTATTACAATAATATTATCCTGTTTTTTAATATCAAAATTATCATGAAGATAATTTGCTAAACTATTAGTTTTTAAATCAAATTCTGCATATCTTAAATCTGTTTTATCATCTGACAATATAACCTGTGTCGGATTTTTATCAATTTGAGTATTTAATTCACTTAATATTGAATTAGAATCAAAATCATCATTAGAACCTGACATTTTAATAATATTATCTTCTTCCAATGGAGATAAAATTTTAATATCCCTAATTTTTTTATTCATATTTTCTTCAATATTGTTAATTAAATAAATATAATGATTTAATAGATTATGGATTTTTTCAAAAGAATATAAATCTTGATTATACTCAAATTCAATAATTAAATCAGAAGAACTATTTTTTACTGTACATGTTAAATCAAATTTTAACTCATCTACATCTAAACGATTATCAAAATCATTAGCTGTATTTTGTATAAATAGTATATTAAATAATGGATTATATGAGTTAGCTGTAGACAATTTATACTCATCAATAATCTGTTCAATAGAATAATCCTGATTTTCAAATATACCAGATAAAATTTCTTCAGTAATGATTAAATTTTCCTTTAAAGTCTTATCAACTAAAATATCCTGAATAAAGGGTAAAGTATTAACAAACATTCCTAAAGTTTCTTCTAAATTAGGATGAGTTCTTCCACTAGTCAAAGTTCCTATCTGAATAAAACTTTCATTAGTATATTTATGAAGTAAAACAACAAATTGCAATAAAAGTAACTTATAAATTGTTGTATTATTCTCTTTAGCTACCTTTACTATAAGATTTTTATCTATATTAGAAGAAATTTTATTTCCATTAAAGCTTTGAATTAAAGGTCTTTTAAAATCAGCAAACAATTGACTTCCACTATCTGAAATATTCATATTCCTCCAAAAATCAGCCTGTTTAACTTGTTGCTTTTTAAGCCAAAAAACATAATCCTTATATTGAATTTCACTTGTAGAAATTGGTTTATTATTATATGAATCCTTAATTTTATCATACAACAGATCATTACTTATCTGATCTCCAATAATATGATGCATATCTCTAAAAATATAGGTTTCACCTTTAAACTCAATAACTTTTATTCTAATTAAAGGTTCGGATTCTAAATTAAAAGGACGGATATTTTGACGGATTACTTCCTCTATATCATCTTTAACTTTTATTAAATCAAGTTTTATTCGGCGATTATTATGAATTTTCTGTATATATTCACCATTTTCAATGTGAAAAGAAGTTCTAAGTATTTCTTCACAATCAATAACATGATTAATTGCTTTTTCAAGTCTTTTAACATTAATTGGCTTTTCTAATTTTATTAGATTTGGTAGATTATAATTAGTTAAATTAGGATATTGACAATAAATAACATATAATCTCTTTTGCTGGGAAGACATAGGATATTTATTAGAATCTGAAGGGACGATTTTTTTAATATCATCAATAGAAGACTTATTTTCCAGTGCATCTGATATTTCTCTGATTGTTGGATTGTTCATTAAATCTGTATGTTTTAATGAAATATTAAACTCATGAAAAATATAGGAATTTAATTTCATTAGTGTAATAGATGTAAAACCTAATTTGAATAAATTATCTGTAACACCAAAATAGTTCTGATTTAAGATTTTTGTACAAAAGCAATAAAGAGTTTTTTCTAAACTACTGTTTGGTTTTACATTTTCAATATCCATCTTCGGTTTAGGTAAGAGCTTTCTATCGATTTTACCATTAGGAGTTTGGGGAAATTCCTCTAATTGAATTAAAAATGTTGGAATCATAAAAGCAGATAGGGTACTTGAAAGATAATCTATTAAATCATCTATTTTAATATTAATTTGAGAGGTAAAATATGCACATAAATGTTTTTCATGATTTAATTCATAAACCGTTGCAATTGCATTTTCAATATTAGGAAATTTACTTATAACCTGTTCAATTTCTTCTAATTCTACTCTTTGCCCTCTTAATTTAATCTGATTATCTACTCTTCCTTTAATAATTATCTCATCTGAAGGTAATTGAACTGCATAATCTCCTGTTTTATAATATGGCACATCATTTATAGAGATAAAAGTCTTTTTTGTTTTATCCTCCATTTTATAATACCCTTTACTAACACCAAGCCCACCAATATACAATTCTCCAATAACCCCATAGGGCAATAATTTTCCATCAATATCCCTAACATCTGTTATGTAATTTTTAAGAGGTTTACCATTAGTAATATAATCAGAATTAGTAATTTTTTTTGAATTAGACGTTAAACTAGTCTCTAATGGCCCGTAACCATTATAAATATCAATATCTGCATATTTTTTAATAATATCATAAACATTTCCAGTAAATTTCTCACCACCACAACCAATACCCTTAAGATGTTTTATAGAATTAGCAAATTCCGGAACCTGTAAATATGACAACAACCTTGAAGGAGTTAAATTAACAAATTCAGGTTTTGTCTTTTCAATTAAACAAGACAACAATAAAATATCCTCAATTTCATCATCATTTGCAAAAATCAACTCTTTACCACTTGTAAAACTAATTAAGATATCCTCTTCAGATATATCAAATGCAATAGATGTAATAGACAATAACTTTTCGTAATTATTTTTAATATGGGTTGCAGTTAAATTAGATATTCCACAATGTTTAGAAATAACTCCTTTTGGATTACCAGTAGAACCTGAAGTGTATAGTATAAAAATAGGATCATCAGCCTTTAATTGAACATCTGGAAAAATCGGATCTCCTTCATTGATTAAATCATCAGGGTTGATTCCACCTTCAATAGATTCATATGTAATAATAAATTTTGAATCACTATTTTGTTTAATATAATTTATTCTTTCAAGAGGATAATTCATATCTAAAGGTATTGCAACACAACCTGCTTTAATTATTCCTAAAAAACTAGTGATTAATGTTTTATTACGTGGAAGCATAAATGAAACAGAATCCCCTTTTTTAAAACCTCTCTTTAATAATCCATTAGCAATATTATTTGATTCATCATTAATTTGTTTAAATGTATAAGCTTCACCAGAAACTCTTAAAGCAATTTTATCAGGTGTTTTTATAGATTGAGCTTCCAATAATTCATTAACTAATGGATTTCTTAACAATTTAAATTCAGGAACTTTATTCTCACATCTAAGTAAAATGTTTTCGATTTTGAGTTTATCTATCCCTTTATTTATAAACTGATTTATGACTTTTTTTATACTTCTTAAAAAAGAGTTAATATATGAATGAGTATATCTACTAGAGTCAAATTTTAATTTTAATATATACAACTGAGACTCTTCAAAAAGACTTAAACTTATGTTATAATCTTCTTTATCCTCACCCCCATTATAAATAAAATTAAAATAAGATTCCTTATTTTTTGATGAAACAGGATGAGATAAATACTCTTCAATAATTTTAATATAATCAATAACCGTTTCTTTTCTGTTATTCGAATTAAAAATTAATGGAATATTGTTAACATGAATAAAAATAGAAGTATTATTAGTATACTTTGTTAAAGTTATGCATACAGCAGCTAAAAACAATAAATTATAATCCAAATCTTCTACACTACATAAACTATCAATTAAAGATTTTTTTATAGATATACTGTCAAAAGATAGTTCTCCCATATCATTTTTATTTACCCTATTATATGGAAGAATAGTAGGTTCAAAATTTCTATTCATAAATTATAATATGTAAATAATAATATTAATATATATTTGATTTAGAATAGATGTTATACATCAATTAATCTAAACAAATAACAGGAATAACAACAGCACCTAACCTCATCAAACAAACAGTCAATAAAGGAATATGATATGACCTAGGCAAATATAAAATGATTCTATCAGATTTACATATTTTATAATCATTTTGAAGGGTGTATGTTATAGAATTTATTAAATCAGCTAATTCTTTATATGTAATCCTGTTTATTTCATCATTTATTGCAAAATTATCAGGAAATTTACGAGCCTTTTCAAATATAAAATCAGGAATAGATTTATCACCTATCTTAAAATCAGAACCTTTAGAAAATTCATCCAATAACTTTAATTGCCTACTACAAACAATATCCACATCACCACAAAACTGATTAATATCATTTAAACAATTATTTATAATGAATTCAATGTTTTCAAGCATAGCCTCTATTTCAAATCTACAAAACTATAATATCATACTCCACCTCAATAGAATCCTTAGATATCTTGAATATTAGACTTGAATTAATATTATTTTTAAGAGAGGTATCATTTGTTTGATTAACTATTGCATAATTAAAAATAGAATTACAATAATCAGGATATAATTCATTAACATAACCTTTAAGATTTTCCATAGAATTATCCAAAGCAATATCCATTACATTTTTAACAGAATAATAAAATCAAAAAAAAGAAAGATTATCATCATATTCAATCTTAAAAAGAGTATCATTAGGACGCAAATTACTGTAAGTGAAAATAATACCTTCACTACTACTGGTTCTTGATAAATACAATGATATAATACTTGTATAAAATTCAAAAAAAGAAACATTATTCTCAGATAAAAAATTCTCTAAATCCTCATAATCTTTTGAAAAATCAAAATCTACCTTATCAAAAATTTTAGAATGATTATTATCATTTAAAAAATTATTAAAAGAATAAATATCTTTTAATACATTCAACCAATACTCATTATACATAAAAAAAACACCCTCAAAAATTATAAAAGCAGAATTTTGTAGAAACCTTCATAATTTTTGGATGATGTGTTAAATAGGATTTCTACAAAACTAAAATCATATAACTACTAAAATAATCATTAAATTTGTATCTGATTGTTAATTAAGGAATTAGGATTATTTTGACTTAAAATTTTTCCATCTAAAACTTCAATATATCTGTTAGCTAGTTTAGCGACATTCATATCATGAGTTACAATTATTAATGTTACTTTTTTATTTTTATGTAAATCAATTAATAACTTTAGAATTTTATTGCTTGTATTAGAATCTAGTGATCCTGTTGGTTCATCTGCTAATATTATTGATGGATTGTTTGCAAGTGCTCGAGCAATTGCAACTCTTTGACGTTCACCACCAGATAATTTATTTGGCTAAATACAGAATCTCCAGTTTCTTTACTGGAAATTTAAAAATCAGCACCCCCTGCATGGAGTGAATTTTCAAAAGAATTTGTTAAACCATTTGTTATTCCTCCTAGAGCTACAATAACTATAATTCCTATAGCAATACCTACTAATGATAGAATGGCACTATTTTTCCTTCTAAATGGATTTTTAATAATGAACTTTAAAAAATTCATGAATATTATTATATATAACATATATAAAAATTGTTATGTATAGAAGCAAGACTATTAATTTTTAGGACCTTTTTAGGTTTTCTATACAATCATCTTTTTAAACCATTATATAATCAATATTCCTTTAGAGTTCTATACATATTTTTAGAGAATTTAAGATTGTTTTCCTTAGTTTCATATTGAGATTCTATTTTTCATTTAAACAAAATCAATCAGCTAAACCTAAAATTAAAAAATGAGGTCAAATTTAGAAAGAAAATTATTAGGACAATAACAAAGTATTAAAAATTTAGAAACAATAAAATTCCTCCAATCATTAAGTTTCGGTCCATAATAATAACAAGAAAAATTTAAATAATATTTAAATTATAAAGTCAAACAAGCATATTTATAAAATTCAAAAAAAAATGATAGAGATATGAGGAATAAAAATGGATGTTTTCAAAAAAAGAGGGGCGATGACTAAATTTCAAATTTTAAGTGAAATTTCAAAACAGGAACCTCACCTTAAACAAAAAGATTTAGCAGAACGTTTAGGTATAACTGTCCAAGCAGTTTCAGAAAATATTAAATCCCTAATAGATGAAGGATATATTAGCTCAAAGGATGGACGTTCCCCTTATAAAATAACCCAAGAAGGTATAAAAAAAGTTAAAAAAGATGCTGTCACATTACGTAAATATTCTGATAGTGTACTTGAAATTATGAATCATTATCAGTCAGTATGGCCAGCAATTGCTAAAGAAGATATGATAAAAGGAGATAGTGTTGGGTTATTTATGGAAAATGGTCTTCTTTATGCATCACACAGTAAACAAGCTGCAAATGCAACTGCAATATCCAATGCTAAAAGAGGAGAAGATGTTGCACTAGGAGAATTAAATGGAATGATTGAATTAAATATGGGTAATGTACTTATTATAACAATCCCAACAATTAAAGATGGAGGATCTAAATCAACAGATTTAAATCTTATAAAAACCATTTACCAGGAAGGTTTTAAAGAATGGGGAGATAATAAACAGATTGATACAATTGCAGCAATAGGGACTGTTTCACATGCGATCGCAAATAAATTAGACCTTCCAATTGATATTCAATTTGCAGCGGCACCAGCAACTGCATCTGCAGCTAGAAAAGGACTTAATGTTATGGTATTATCTGTTGGTAATATGACAAAAAGTTTTATTAAAGCAGTAGAAGCAGAAGACATTAAATACCATGTAATTGACGGTAAATTATAATAATTTAACTTAATAAATTTAAAAATTTATTATTAATTTATCCAATAAATAAAAATCATCAACTTACTACAAATTATTTTTTTTATAAAACATTAAATACTCTTTTTTTAAAAAAAAAAAAAAATCTACATAAACAGAATAAAATAAAAAAATGAATAAACAATATACATAAGTTAATATTATTAAAATATACATAAGTTTATATTATTATATTACCTAAATATTAATATAATATCTTAGAGGTGAAAATATGGATAAAGAAAAAACTGGTATACTATTTATTGGAATTATTATTATAGTTGCTATGGTTTTATTACTAGCTTACCATTATAGTGGACCAATGATATTACAAAAATATGAAGACGTAAATGTTACAAGTACATTTTCAGCAGATATTCCTACACCAAATAATATAACAAATCAAACAATTGATAACATTACTATTATGAATGATACAGAAAATAATCTTACAATTGCATCTTATAATTGTGAAGGAAAATCTTTTGATGACCTCGTTACAGAGGGAAGTAAGTTTTTAGCTATAAAAAATTCATATAAAGATGGAGCTGAAAAGATAAAATTAGCTAATCAGACTGTTTGGCATAATAAAAAAACTGGTACTTATATGGTCTATTACTCACTAGAGGAATCTCATGATCATGTAATCATTGTATCAAATGATAATAATACATTAGCTCATATTATTAGTACTGTCAATAACCCATCTAAAGAAGGGCTTCAAGCTAGTGCTGAGTAAGATATTTAATCTTAAATCATTTTTTAATTTTTAATTATTTACTTATTTTATTATTTTTTACCATTTCAATTAATGCTGAACTGATATCAGTATTACTGTAACTCTGATTTTTCAGTTGCTCAATTAAGGCTTTATTAATATTCTTATTTTTATTATCATTGTCTAATATTATTTTAAGTTCCTCTATAACCTTTTTAGATTTTTTTAACTCAACATCTTCTTTTGAAGGGACTTTCAAATTTATGATTTTTGTTTTAGTAAATTTCTGTATACTTCTTAAATATTTTACATCACGAGTACTGACAAAGCTTAATGGAGTGTTGGATAATTGTAAAGAGGTTGTTGAATCCCAAATTAAATCATTAAATGCTTTAACTCCTACTGAAAAAACTAAATATGAAATTAATTCTAGGAAAAAATTAATTAAAGAAATTATCAGTAAAATTGATGATTTAACTAATGAATTAATTTTATCTGAAGATAGTAATCTTGAAGATGTAATTGAACAAATGGATGAGTTGATTGGTTCTGTTAAAGAATATTAATGGAGGATATGGATATTAAGCAGATAACATTTTAGTTATCTGCTTTTAAAATTAGCTCAATTTTTTCTTATTTGCTAATTTAGAATGTGCATATCAAATATTTTAATTAAATCCTCCGAAGATATTTTAAAGCCTCTTGTATTGCCTCACTTGTAGATATCACCTCAGATGAAATATTTTCTGTTGAAATTTCCAGTTCTGTTAGTATAGATTTGTAATCCATATTTTCATTAACTATTCGACTAACTTCTTTTTCAAAGCCTTTTTTATTAATAACAAATAGATTTCCATTATTTTTATAGTATAACCAGTTTATTTCTCTAGCATTTGCACAATTAATAAAATCCTCTGAATTATATGTTAAGTTTGTATTTTTGTGGTTTGTTCTAAATAGTTTATTAAGACCGCTTCTTATGGTTATACTCTTTTCTTGGTCGAAATTGTCTGTTGATTCTTTTACTTTATATACTGATTCGTTGAATTGTTCACCAACTTCGTTAGCTATTTCTTTTAGTATCTTGATTGTTAAATCTTCTAGATTAAATAGCTCTTCGGATTATGATTCAATATATGGTATTATTTTATCTGCAAATGCCCTTCCTAAATGTCTTAAGGCTTTTAATGGTGAATCTTCATATTCTGGAGCATATTCATTCTCAAATTCTTTAGCAGTTTCGTCATCTACTACCATGCTAGATGGATAATAACTAATGTGATATCTTCTCGTTATAAAATTTTTAAATTCTTCGTATTCGTTCATTGTAAATATGGGTAATCCCAAAGCTAGATAATCAATTGTGCATTGAATATTGGTTTTATCTTTTGTTGAAGGAGTATCTTTATTGTATATGCATCGTTTCATAGGGTCTTGCATATCTTCACGAGATATTAATGTGTATGATTCATCTATAATAGCTGGTAGTGTACTTTCTTCTAATCTGCTTCCAAATACTGAAATTGTGGATACTGCTTTTTCTCGTTCTAGTGGTGTTGAGTATAGCCATGCGAAGTTTAAACAGCTTCCAGTTTTGTTTGTTTTTGGTGTACCAGTCAGAATTAGTCCATATAGTCCTTTGGTTTTACCTATTTCTTTGATACACCAACTGAATGGACTCCATAGCATAAATCGTAATAGGGTGCAATCATTGTCAATAGCTGAATCTCTAGTCTCTAGTAATTTATTAATTAATTGAATGCTTTCTTTGATTTGTTCTTTTGAGGGTTCGAGTCCAGTTATTGCTGTATTTTCTATTACTTTACCATCTTTGAAGAAAAATCCTTCTTTGAATACTTGTGTTTATGTTTTTATAAATTCCTTTCCTTGATTTTTTGTATTGTAGCAGTTGAGGAATATTTCATTAAATAGACTTTTAATAGCTTTAGAGTCATATAGAAATAATCGTTCGGTTTCAAGTTTTTTTATTAATTCATCGAATGTTACATTTTCTATAGTTTTTTAGGTATCGTAAAGAATGTTGTGCTATTTAATGCTGTATACAGGTTCAAATAATTCTAATTTATCTTTAGTTATTGTTATTTGGTTAATATATATCCTTGCGATTAAATCATTTTTATCTTTTGATTTTTTATATATGCCATTTTTACTCTGAAATATATTTTTAGTTAAATCAATTTTCTTCTTTTGGTCATTTAGAAATTTTTTAATCTTTGGATTAAGTTCTTGGTCTTTAAGGATGTAATTATCTTTAATTGCCATTATCATCACTTTTTTTTATTTTCTGTTTGTATAAATTCATTAATGCGACTCTTAATATACTGGAGATATTAAGACATGTCTCATCCTCTAACTCTTATAAAATGTTACATATTCTATTATCGCATCTTAAACTGATGCTTTTAACAAATTTATTTTTTTTAACCATTTTAAGCACGTTTAAAATTTTTATAGGAAATATTAAAATTTAAACAATTAAAAAAATAGCTGTTTTTAGCTTTTTTTAATTGTATTTTATGGTATTTTTTCTAATGTATTTAAAAGAAAAAATTTTTTTTGTATTATTTGGTTCGATTTTTTGTAGGACATTATGAAAAATTGTTAAGTTATTAAAAGTAGTTGGTCAAAATGCAAAAATACATATTTACTATGTCCTAATTTTCCTTATTTTATATTTTTAAGGTGTATATGAAATAGCTGTTGTTATTATTGATAATAGGATAATTGCGAATCAAATACATCATTGAAAAAAATGTAGATTTATCATTAGATAAGTGGGCAATTAATTAATTACTTGAGCAGTTGCTTATGTGGTTGTGTTGTAATAGCTTCAGCATTTTTTTTATTGATGGTGCTGTTGGTCATCGTTGTTGTAAGCTGAAATATAGTTGTTCGCAACATCTCGAATTGCATTCTCAAAAAGGACGGAGAATGCTCTATTTTGGATTTGAAAAATTGTTTTTTATTTTATATATAAGCAATTGATTAACTAATTATGCAAGTAGAAAATTTTTGAAGTTTTTTTTGGAAAAAATTTCAAGCACACTACTCTGAATATATAAAATGTTACAACATTATAATATGTGTATAAATATTAAGATTTGAAAATCGTTATTAATATTTTAAAAAAAAGAAGAAAAAGAAGAGTTTTAGTAAACTATTAAATATATTAAACTGTTTTTCATTATTTTACAGTTATTTTCACCTTTTTAATTACTTTATTGTAATATGAATTTTCAGGTACAGTAATAACTGCATTATATA
>OMVX01000009.1:0-35870 GCA_900314605.1 uncultured Methanobrevibacter sp.
AGTTGTAGAGGCTCAAATTAAAACCTTAAATGCCTTAACTCCAACAGAAAAAACTGCATATGAAATAGAATCAAGAAAAAAATTAATTAAACAAGTAATTAATAAAGTAGATGATTTAACTAATGAATTAATTTTATCTGAACCAAGTAATATTGAAAATGTTATAGAGGATATGGATGATTTAATTAAATCTGTTAAAGACTATACATAAATTTTTTACTATTTTTATATTTTATTTTTTAAAAAATGGATTTCATTTAAGATTCTTCGGATAATTTGCTTTTTTTATTCAATTTTTGATGTTCTTGTATGGTTTACTTCAGATGGGCTGGAAATTAGTATTGCCTATATTTTCATCATCATATTTGAAGTGGCATTTGAATGATTGCAATATCAAATAGCTGAGGCATAGGGTAAGCAAGCAATTAATTGCAAAATTTCATTCATTTCATATAGATGAAATTTTTGTTGTTATTAGTAGTGGTTTTATCTCTTATATTTTCTCTCATGAAATTTTTCATATGGCTCGAAGATCTGTCCTACACGTTATGACCAATTTTTTTATACAAAAAAATAATAATTATATACTAACTTCAGAGTTTATGTTTTTGATAGTTCTAATGGAAAAATAAGTTGTACCCGCGGATAAAAGAGAAGATATGTTAATAAGATTTAATAAATCTGATAATGTTAGGGTCGGAAAAGTCTATGTTTTGTATCCTGAAGAATTAGAAGAGTTGCAAAAACAAATAAGTGATGCATATGATGAAATTGCCTTATTAAGAAATAAAATAGTTGATAATGAATCTATTAAGATTGATGATATTGTTGAAATAATAAACAAGATGGATTATAGAGTTTCAAGACTTGAAGCTGATGTTTTTAAACTTAAATAATTTTAGTATGTATCTTTAGTTACAACACTAATTTCAATACATAATTATTAATTTCCTGATTAATATTATTGGGGGTTATGAGTATAAGTATAATATTTTTAATATATGCTTTCAGTATTTTGGAGCATATATGAACTACCTATTTTTATTGATGTTGAATGTAGATGTGTCAGGTAATATAGATTAAGTAGTTAAGGAAGAAATGACAAATATTTTAGTAAATTAGGTTTGAGTTTTGGTAGTATGGTTAATACTGTTTTGAATCAAGAAAATATAGAGAAAAGCAAAGGGAAGATTGCAGAGTTAGTAGCTAAATTTGACAGTAATAAAGACATATATTTATCTAGAGATTACAAAGAAGAAGATATAAAGGTTGAATTTATTAGTCCAATGTTTAAAGCATTAGGATGGGATATAGATAACACTATGGGTAATGCACCTCAATTTAAAGAAGTAATATTTGAAGAATCAATTTCTGTAGGCAATAAAACAAAAAACCCAGATTATACCTTTCAGATTGGTGGGCAAAAAATTTTCTTTTTAGAAGCTAAAGCACCTCATAGGGATTTAGACCATGATAGAAATCCTGCTTATCAAGTAAGAAGATATGGTTGGTCTGCAAAACTTGATTTATGTGTATTAACTGATTTTGAAGAATTTGCTATATATGAAACCAATACAAAACCAAACAAAAGTCAACCTGCAAGTATAGGTCGAGTAAAATACTATAAATACACAGAATATGTTGATAAATGGGAAGAAATTTATAGTATATTTAGTAAAGAAGCAGTATTAAAAGGTTTATTCGATAAATTTGTTGAAGGTACAGAAGGTATCAAAAAGGGAACTTCAAAAGTTGACCACGAATTTTTAAAGGAAATTAACCATTGGAGAGAAATTTTAGCAAGGAATATCGCATTAAGAAACGAAGATATCTCCATTGATGGTTTAAATTATGCTGTACAATTAACAATAGACAGAATATTATTCTTTAGGATGGCAGAAGATAGAGGGATTGAGAAATACAAAACTTTATACAACTTGGCTGATGAAGAAAACATTTACCAAAAGCTGATAGATGTCTTCAAAATAGCTGATGCAAAATATAATAGTGGATTATTTTGTCTAACTGCAGACCCCAATAAACATCTAAACAGAGACACAGTTACAGAAGATTTAATTATTGATGACAAAGTGTTTAAAGAGATTTTTAAAAATTTATACTATCCTGAAAGTCCTTACGAATTTAGTGTGATTTCCCCTGAAATATTGGGAACAGTATATGAACAGTTTTTAGGCAGTAGGATTAGGCTAACTGATGGACATCAGGCTAAGATTGAACAAAAACCTGAAATTAGAAAAGCAGGAGGTGTTTTTTACACACCACAGACAATCGTTAAAGACATTATTGAAAATACAGTAGGTAAATTAATAAAAAATAAATCTCTTAAACAAATAGAGAACATAAAAATCATTGACATCGCATGTGGTTCAGGGAGCTTTATTCTTGGTGCTTACAAGTTCTTATTAGACCATTATTTAAATGAATATTCTAAAATGGAAAGACCTCCAGCAAATACTATATATCAAGGAAAAAATGGGCAATTGAGATTAACAATATCTGAAAAGAAAAGGATACTTAAAAATAACATTTATGGTGTTGATATTGACTTTTTAGCTGTAGAAGTTTCCAAACTGACATTATTATTGCAGGTATTAGAAGACCAAAATAAAGATGTGGTTGAGCAACAGCAAACATTATTCAATGAAAGAGTATTGCCTGACTTAAGTGATAACATCAAGAATGGAAATACTGTAATTGAAACAGATTATATCACTCCAGATACTGATTATGATGAAATTAAAAGAATAAAACCATTTAATTATGCTGATGAATTTCCTGAAGTATTTGAAAACTCTGCCTTTGATGTTATAATTACTAACCCTCCTTATGTTAGGCAAGAGTTGCAATCCAAAGCTGAGAAAGAATATTACAAAACACATTATAATGTCTATACTGGGCAAGCTGATTATTATGTTTATTTTTATGAAAAAGCTTTTAATTTATTAAAAGAGGATGGATATTTTGGATTGATTTGTAGTAATAAATTTACTAGAGCAAAATATGGAAAAAAATTAAGAAAATATTTATTGGATTATAATTTTATTTCTTATGATGATTATACTGGAAAGAATGTATTTAAAGATGCCACTGTAGACCCATCGGTCATGGTGTTTAATAAGTCTTTTAATAAAAATAACAAAATTTTAGTGGATAAAGAATTTACCTTAAATCAATCAGATTTTGATGATGGAAGTTGGGCATTTTATTCTCCTGAAGTCTTAGCAGTAAGAGATAAAATAATGGATATTGGGATTCAATTAAAGGATTTGGATGAAATTGAGATATTTAGGGGAATAATGACTGGATACAATAAAGCTTTTGTAATCGACGATAAGACTAGGGAAATGTTAATTTCAAATGATGAATCTAGTATTGAATTGATAAAGCCTTTTTTAAGAGGTAAAGATTTAAAACCTAATGTTATAAACTTTGCAGATATTTATCTCTTGTATATTAAATGGGATTGTAATATTAAGAAATACCCTGCTATAAATGAATATTTAAGTGGTTTTAGAAAGGAATTAGCTAAAAGACCTGAAGTTAAAGAAGGGAGATATAAATGGTATTGTTTAAGTAGATATGGTTCTAATTTTACAGATAATTTTGAAAAACCAAAGTTAATTTATCCCAACATGGCTTCAAGTTTATTCACTGTGTTTGATGACAATAGATATTATACTAATCAAAAATGTTATATTGTTACTTCAGATACAGTTGATTTAAGATATATCCACTCTTTAATCTCTTCTAAAGTACTGAATTTTATTTTTAAGTTATTGGGTAGTCCATTAGGTACTGGTGGCTATGATATTAGTAAGATTTTTGTGGAACAATTACCTATTGTATTTAATGATGAATTAGAAGAACGAATTGTTGAATTAACTGACAAATCTATAGAACTTAATAACTCTTTAAACGATGAATCTGTTACACCTAATCAAAAAATAGTTCTTCAGCAACAGCTAAATGTTGTTGATAATGAAATTGAGAAATTAATTTATCAATTGTATGACTTGACAGATGATGAAATAGCTATTATCGAGGAGATAATGTAAAATATTACAACTATATCATATTGCTTTGTATTTTAAGCTATTTTTTTAATTAATTTCATTATATCGTCCCTTCATCATCTTAGATAAATTTTTCATCCTTAAACATGATTTATATTTTATAGTTGATATTAAAATGTTTGTTTATCATTTTTATGGTAATCCTTAGGAAAATTTGATAGTAACCCACTCACTTTTGAAGGGGTTTCTCTTAGCAGGCTATAACTATATTTTTGCTATCTAAATTACTAATTATGAGATTAATCCTCTGATATTTGATAAAATAAATCTATTGTTATCAATACTTATATGTGTATGATTAAAAGTATGTTAACCTATTATTAGTAAGTAATATTAAGTTTGATTTTAATCTTTGCATTACTAGTAGGTGTAGTTTTTCTATCTGCAGCAGATGGAGATTATAATCATGATGGAATGAGGTCTAACAGATGCATTTGATAAATTAAGCGATTCAATAACTAACCCAGACATGATGGAAATGTAGATACTACTGACAAAGTCACTCAATGACTAATACATCAGACAACAATACAGATACTTCTGATGAAAATCATATAAACCCATCTGATAATCTTACACCAAAAAATGCAGAACCAGATAAAGAGATATTTAATGTATCAAACGATACTCCTCAAAAAATATATCTAGAAGAACTAGATTAAAAATGACTCGTGAGGAACTTATATAATACTGCCAAGAACAACGTAATCCTACTAAATTAGATTCTTTTTATGGTATAAGATTTTTTGATTGTAGATATAAGGCTATTGCATTGGAAAACAAATACTTGTATAAAAATGATTCAAATGATAACGAATATGTATTAAAAGGCATACCTATGGCGGTCTGTAAATTTTTAGAAGCTGGCAAAGCTGCCTGTTATTTTTTTACTTTAGTCAGAGTTTTGTTCTTGAGAAATGGTTTGATATTAAACTTTTACAAGTTTTAAAGTTGACAATTTGTAATAAAACTGCAGATGATTTAAAGGGTGAATTATTGGATTATATGTTCAGTTTAAAAACTTATTCAGTCGATCAATCAGTGGAACATAATTCTAATCTTGTTAATATACCGAAACTCTTCGTTTGAAGTTGGTAAGAGATGATACAATTCTAATGTTTAATATCGTTGATGTAACTGTAATGTTGCAAAGAGTGTATGAGATAGTTTATTGGGATAATATACTCTTTCCTTTTTCTATTTTTGAATTTTTTAGTCTTTAAAATTTTATATGCCTATTTGATTATTATTTCACTATCCATGAAATATTGGAGAGTAATATATCTAAAAATTCAATTAGCATATAAAATTCTTAAAACTTTTTTTTCTATTTTATTAATTATTATATGGTTCTAGATTTTTAATTATCTAATACTCTTTTAAAATTCTTATTTTTTTTATTATATTAAGAAAATCAATCTAAATTATATGAGTTCTATAAAGTAAAAAGATAAATTAAAAAAGAATGATGAAAGTAAAGATAAATAATCCTTATCGATAATAGAGCAAGAAATATTAGAATTTATTCCAAAATAAAAGCAAAATGTATGAAAATTTTTTATAAATCTAGGATTCTAGAATTCTTATATTAGTTTTTTTTTTTTAAAAAATTTTATTCCATAATTCACTGTAATTATAATTATATTTTACTTAAATAAAGCCTAATTTTAATCAAATAATTAAAATATAAATTAATTTTATAAGAGCCTAAATTCAATATACTTAATGTTATGATTATAATATCTTAAATATTATGTATCTATATATATATATATAATATACAATATAATTATAATATTTTATAAAAAAATACTATATTTCAAAATTAGTAAATATTTATTTTAAAAAAATAAGTTTTTTATTATAAAAAAAGTAAAAGTAGATAAGAATTATCTTATCTACCCTATAGAGTCTTTCATTTTACTGAAAAATCCTTTTTTTACATGTTTAATATCTTCACCACTTATTTCAGCAAATTGTTTAAGTAATTTTGTTTGTTCTTTATTAAGATTTTGTGGTATTACAACAGTTATTTTAACATACATATGACCTTTTATGCCACGACCTCTTAAAGGCATACCCTGATCACGTACTTTAAATGTTGTTCCACCTTGAGTTCCAGGAGGTATGGTAAGTGTAATTTCTTTTCCATAAATTGTTGGAATATCTATTTTATCTCCTAAACTTGCTTGTACAATACTTACTTCCTGATTATAGTGAAGGATACTACCTTCTCTTTTGAAGGTTTTATTTCTTTTTATTTGTATTGAAATTAATAGGTCACCAGGTGAAGCATTTCTATCTCCAGCATTACCTGCACCTGCAACTCTTAAACGGTCACCTTCATCAATTCCAGCAGGAATGTCAACTGTGATTGTTTGTTGTTCTCTTACAGTACCTTTACCATGACATTTTTCACATGGATCTGTAATAAGTTGTCCTGTTCCACCACATCTTCTACATGGTCTTACACTCATCATTTGACCAAGTAATGTATTAGTTACTTCTTTAACTTGACCTGTTCCATTACATTGTGGACAAGTTTCAGGTTCGACTCCAGGTTTGGTTTTTTTACCATTACATTCAGGACAAGTAGCGTCATGGCGAATAGTTACTTCTTTTTTAACTCCAACTGCTGCTTCTTCAAGTGAAATTTCAATTTGTGTGTAAATATCTGAACCTCTTTGTGGACCTCGAGATTGGGTTCTATTTCTTCTTCCTCCACCAAATCCAAACATATCAAATATATTTCCTAAATCAAAATCTTCAAAAATATCTTCAAAGTTTACATTTTGGTATATGTCTTCAGCAGAGAATCCATCCATACCAGCATGTCCGAAACGATCATATTTACTACGTTTGTCTGAATCAGATAATACGGCATAAGCTTCACTTATTTCTTTGAATTTTTCAGTAGCATCTTCGCTATCACTTACATCAGGGTGGTATTTCATTGCTAATTTACGGTATGCTTTTTTAATTTCCTTTTCATCAGCACTTTTGTCCACACCTAAAACATCATAATAATCTCGCTTTTCTGCCATGTATTCACCTTAAATTCAATGATTCTATTATTTTTTATTAAGACTGTTTAAAAAGTAAATAAAAAATTGTTTATTAAAACAATTTTTCTAAATTTAATCTTTTACTTCATAATCTGCATCGATGGTATCATCATTAGCATCTTTAGCATCGTCACCAGGATTTTGACCTCCAGCATTAGCTTCTTGTTCAGCTTGTTGTTGAGCAGCTGCTTCCTGATAGATTTTTGCACCAATTTCTTGAACTTCTTTAGTTAATTCATCGGTTTTTTCTTTAATAGCAGCAATATCATCACCGGTGATTAATTCTCTAAGTTCAGATACTAAACCTTCGATTTTATCTTTAACGTCAGATTCGATTTTATCTTTTAATTCTTCTATAGTCTTTTCAGCAGTATAAATCATTGAATCTGCATTATTTCGAACTTCAATTTCTTCTTGTTTCTTCTTATCATCTTCAGCATTCATTTCTGCTTCTTTGACTTTTTGTTCAATTTCTTCATCAGATAATTTTGTACTTGAAGTAATTGTAATAGATTGTTCTTTACCAGTACCTTTATCTTTTGCAGATACATTAATTATACCATTTGCATCAATATCAAATGTAACTTCAATTTGAGGTACTCCTCTTGGTGCTGGTGGAATTCCAACTAATTGGAATCTTCCAAGGGTAGTGTTATCATTTGCCATAGGTCTTTCACCTTGAACAACATGAATATCTACTGAAGGTTGATTATCTGCAGCAGTAGAGAATATTTGTGATTTTTTAGCAGGAATAGTAGTATTTCTTTCAATAAGTTTAGTAGATACTCCTCCTAAAGTTTCAATACCTAAGGATAATGGGGTAACATCAAGTAAAACTAAATCTTTAATTTCACCAGCTAATACTCCTCCTTGTATTGCTGCACCTATAGATACACATTCCATAGGGTCAATTCCTCTTTCTACTTTTTTACCAATGTATTTTTCAACAAATTCTTGTACACATGGCATTCTTGTAGGTCCACCAACGAGAATAATTTTATCAATATCAGATTTTGACATTTTAGCATCAGATAATGCTTGTTCCATTGGTTTGGAACATTTTTGTACAATAGGATCAACTAATTGTTCGAGTTTTGCTCTTGAAATATCCATAATTAAGTTTTTAGCATCACCATCTTTCATAGTAATAAATGGTAAGTTTACTTGACTGGTTAAGGTGGTTGAAAGTTCGATTTTTGCTTTTTCTGCAGCTTCTCTAATTCTTTGTACTGCTTGGTCATCTTCCATTAAGTCAATACCGTTTTCATTTTTAAATTCAGTAGAGAGGTAGTTCATAATAGCATTATCCATATCGGTTCCACCTAATTTAGTGTCCCCACTGGTGGATTTTACTTCAAATACTCCTCCACCAAATTCCATAATGGTTACATCTAAGGTTCCTCCACCTAAATCAAATACCATAATATTTACTTCATCATCACTTTGTTTATCAATACCATATGCTAAACTTGCTGCAGTAGGTTCGTTTACAAGTCTTACAACTTCTAATCCAGCAATGGTTCCTGCATCTTTAGTTGCAGTTCTTTGGTTATCATCAAAGTATGCTGGTACAGTAATAACTGCTTTTTCAATAGGTTCTCCTAAAAATGTTTCAGCATCTTTTTTAATTTTTTGTAAAATGAAAGCAGAGATTTCTTGAGGACTATATTCTTTACCTTGCACATTTACTTTTCTATCAGTACCCATACTTCTTTTAATTGCACTAATAGTATTTTCAGGGTTAGTTATTGCTTGTCTTCTTGCAGGTTCACCAACTAATCTTTGTCCATCTTCAGTAAATGCCACATAACTTGGGAAAGCTTTACCATATTGACTTGCACCTTCTGCTGATGGAATTACTGTTGGTTTTCCTCCAATAAGAACAGATGCTGCTGAGTTACTTGTACCTAAATCAATACCAATAATTTTTTCTTTTTTATTTTCTTCTGCCATATTATCACCATTTTTTATTTTTTTTAGTTAAGCTTTATGCTTTAAATGGTCTTAAATTAATAAAATTTTAAATGAGATTTTATTTTCATATTTTTTAGTTAACTTAAGTTTTATCAACTAATTATCATTTTTTTTTTAAAATTTTACTATTTAAAACTTAATAAATTATAAATAATAAATCTAAATTTTAATTTTAATTTTAAATTAGCTATTTTTTACAAACTTTTACTTTTGAGTATCTAATAACATTATCTTTAAGGGTGTAACCTTTCATAAGTTCTTCAATTATATATCCATTTTCAATATCAGGATTATTTTCTACAAGTAATGCTTCATGTTTAAATGGATCGAATTTTTCACCTTCTGTAGGAATTTTTTCAAGACCTTCTTTTTTAAGAACATCGGTAATCTTTTGATAGATTAACTTTACTCCTTCTTTTAGTTCTTTTTCGTTATTAGATTTTGTAAGTGCTCTTTCAATATCTTCATAACTGTCTAAAATTTGTTTAATTAAATTTTCATTTGCAAATTTTATAATGTTTTGATTTTGTTTTTCAGTTTGTTTTTTGAAATTTTCAAAATCTGCTTGAAGTCTTTGTGTATGAGCAACATATTCACGAAGTTCTTCGTCTTTTTTTTCAAGTTCTTCTTCCATTTTAGCTAATTTATCTTCACAGTTTTCATCATCTTGAATTTTAGTTTTTTCTTCACTTTCTTTTGTATCTTGTGAAGAATCATTTTTCTCTTCACTTTTTTTTGTATTTTGTGAAGAATCATTTTTTTCTTCAAGATCTTTTTCTTCTTTTTTATTAGCCATATGGTCACCTTTTCTATTTAATTATAGGATAACATTATTATTTTCTATATATTATTTTATATTTTTATTTTTCATTTAATACAATAGTTATAATTAAAAGATAATTATATTTTGTTATTTAATATTTTATTTTTTAAAAATATGAATATATAGGACATAGTTTAGGATATAACTATTGTATTAAAGAATTTTATAGTATAAAATATTAAAGTAACAAAAAGTTATCTTTCTCAATATATCTTTTAGTTACCAAAAGTTATATAAACCTTTCGATATATAATATACTTGATGAGTCAAAAGGATGAAAATCAAAATATTGAAAATGATAATCCATCTAATGATGTTGACATGGAAGATATTTTGGATATTATGGGGTCTCGTACAAGGCGAGAAATCATTAATTTATTAAGAGAAGAACCTAGATTTGTTAGTGAAATTACTAAGGAATTAAATATAGGTCAAAAGGCTGTTATTGAACATTTAAGGGCAATGGAAGAAGCAGGTCTTTTAAACTCTTCTTATAAAAAAATTACAAGAGGTAGACCTCGTAAATATTATGATATGCCTAATGACATTACAGTTAATATAACTATTACACAAAACGTTTTTAATGTTAATATTTCTGAAGATAGATTATCTCAAAAACAATTACCTTCTGGTGATGAATGGTCTAAATTATTAAATTTAGAGAAAAAAATAGATCAAGGTCATTATGAAGCCGTTGAAGAATTAAAAAGTCAAATTCGCTTATATAATAACCTTATTGAAAGAGCAGAGTATATTTTAGAACGTACTTACAAGCAAAGAAATCATTTTAATCAAGAATAAATGAGTCAATAAATTTAATTTAATTTAGATTATTTATTACTTTTTTTTAATAAACTATTTTTTTTCATTATTTTTATTAATAAAATAATTTTTTTTATTTATGTTTTTTTTTTTAATTAAGATTATTTATAAATACTGACTTGCAACAATAGCCTGCCCTAAAGATACAGAACCATCTCCACAACAGGAACCTTCATGTTGTATAAACTTATAACCAGATTTATCAATAATATTTTTACAGGTTAAGGTAATCTCTTCATTATATAATGTTCCACCAGTAGCACCAATATTTAATAGGTTTTTATCTTCAGCAACTTTAATTGCAATGGAAGAGAGACCTTCTGCTATAACCCTTTGTGCAGCTGATGCAATTTCTTTAATACTTTCTCCCTTAAACCTTAAGTCAATAACTTCTTTTAAAATATCTGTAGTATTAAACCTATATAATCCATTTATTTTTTCTATATTAAATGGGATATTAATGTTTTTAGATGCACCATAAGCTGCTGATTCAAGTTTCATAGCTGCTTCACCTTCATAAGTTCGACTTCCACATATTCCCAAAGCAGCAGATACAGAATCAAGTACTCTACCTGTACTTGATGAAAGACCAACATTCAAATTGGAATCTAGCTGTTTTAAAATCATATCAATTTCACTTTCACCATATTTAAAGTAATGTGCATAATGTTCTTTCATTAATTTACTAATTTCCATATTATTATATTTTTTACCATAACTGTCTTCATTTAATAATATTGACATTAACATACGTGAAGGATATTTTGTACATAAATCTCCACCAGGCATTTTTTGAGGAGTTAAAGACCCTAATCTTTCAAAGTTTTTTACATCAGTATATAATATTTCTCCTCCCCATGCAGTTTTATCACTTCCATAACCTACACCATCAGCTGCAATAAATACTAGTTCATTTAAATCATTATCATTTAATAGATTAATCCCATGAGCATGATGATGCTGGACCTGAATTAAATCTACATCATAATATTGACTATACTCCTGTGCAAGCTTTGTTGTAAAAAACTGAGGATGCATATCACATGCAATCAAATCAAAATTTTTTGTTTTAGTAATCTCCATCATATGTTTAACTGCATCTTTTAAAAATTCATATGTTTTATATTTATTAGTATTTCCAATATGTTGTGATAGATAAGCCTTGCTATGATTTAGTATTGTAAATGTAACATCAAGTTCTGGTCCAAGGGCTAAAATATTAGAATCTTTAATATTTTCATTTAAATCTAATATTGATTTAGAAATACTATATGGTTTAGGAGTATATCCTCTTGAACGGCGAATAAATGAAAGCTTATTATTTCTATATTTTACTACAGAATCATCACATCTATTGATTATACGTCTGTTGTGTACAATAGCATAATCATAAATCCCTTCCAATTCATTTAGAATACTTTCATTATTAATCATCATAGGCTCTCCTGGAACATTAGCAGAAGTCATAATATATGCAGGATCACCATTGATTTTTTCATTTTCAATAAATAGTAAATGATGTAGTGGTGCGTATGGTAACATAACTCCTATTGTATGTAACATAGGTGCAACAGAATCAGCAAAGAAGTATTCTTTATTCTTTTTTAAAACAACAATAGGCCTCTCTTTTGATTTAAGACTTTCCTCTTCAAGTGGACTTATTTTAGCATATGTTTTTACAGTTTCTATATTTGGACTCATTACTGCAAATGCCTGTGCAGGTCTACTGAGAATTTTTCTTAATCTTTTCACTACCTTTTCATCTGTAACTTTACAGACAAGATGTGTTCCACCTATTCCTTTAAGAGCAATTATATTACTATCTTCAAGAAGTTTTGCAGCTTCAGCTAAAACATCTTTAGATTCAATTAGATTTTTATTTTTATCATATAATTTAAGTGAAGGTCCACAATCTTCACAGCACATTGCCTCTGCATGATAACGTCTATCTAGGGGATTTTTATATTCTCTCTTGCATTCATCACATAGTGGAAAATCATCCATACTTGTTTTATCTCTGTCATAAGGTACAGATTCAATTACTGTAAATCTTGGTCCACAATCACAACAAGCATTAAATGGATATTTATACCTTCGGTTTGTAGAATCTGTAATTTCATCAAGACATTTATTGCATATTCCAACATCTGGTGGAATAACACTAGTCCCATCATAATTATCTTCACTTTCTAAAATTAGAAACTCATTATAATTTGGAGTGAGGATATTATTATCCTTTTCTTCGTATGTATCAATCTTAGCTATTGGAGGAAGTGATTTAAATAAAAGGTCTTTAAATTTGGAAACTTCACTTTCATTTCCTTCTAATATTATTTCTACAATATTTCCAAGGTTTCTAATACTTCCATTTAAATTTAAATCAGTTGCTATTCTGTAAACTGTAGGTCTAAAACCTACTCCTTGAACAATTCCAGAAACTAAAATATTCCTTTGAATCATTTTAACCCCAATAATATTAATTTTTATTAGATGCAAATTATAAGCTTAGAAATTCTATTGATTATGATATATTTTTAATTTTATATTCAATAAAAAAATTAAGTTAATTAAAATATAGTTATAAAGAAAATTTATTTGGATAAAAATTTTCTACAAATATAGTTAATTAAATCTCTCTTATTTTAGTAACCATATTTAAAATTCTATTCGGTGAAACTGATAGCTTATCAACACCCATATCTAATAAAACTTCGGTTAAACTTTCATCACTAGCTAATTCTCCACAGATAGAACATGAAATGCCGTTTTTATGTGCATTTTCTACACAAATTTTAATTTGCTTTAATATAGAATTGTGTCGTGTATCCAATTCTAATACAACATTATGATTTTCTCTATCACATGCTAAGGTATATTGTGTTAAATCATTTGTTCCTATACTGAAAAAATCAACTAAGGGGGCAAGTTCATCACTAATTAAAGAAGCAGCAGGTGTTTCTATCATTATCCCTTGTGGAGGAATTTCGTAAGCCTTTCCTTCTTTTTCTAATTCTTTCGCTACTATATCTATTTGTTTATAGATAAATTTTACTTCTTTAACTGAAATAATCATAGGGTACATTATCCGTAAATTACCATGGCAACTAGCTCTTAATAATGCTTTTAATTGGGTTTTAAATAAATCCATGTAATCGAGGTAGACACGGACTCCTCTTTTTCCAAGAGCAGGATTATTTTCTTCTTTATAATCTACATACTCTATTGGTTTATCAGATCCAATATCAATAGTACGGATTGTTACTTCTTTACCATTTAATTTTTCAAGCACAGACTTATATATTTGATATTGTTGTTCTTCTGTGGGAGGAGTTATTTTATCCATAAAAAAGAATTCAGTTCTAAATAAACCAACTCCTTGGCAGTTATTTTCAATACTTTCTTCTAAATCTGCAGAGGAAGAAATGTTTGCGAGTACTTGAATTTCACGCCCATCGGTGGTTTGTGTTTTTAAACCTTTATTCTTTTTTAATTCTAATTTAAAATTCTCTAATTCTATTTGTTTAATTTTCATTTCTTCAATCGTTTCTTCATCAGGATTAATAATTAATTCATTTTGACTAATTATAATTGTATCTCCATTTTTTACTAAATCCATTATGTTTTCAATTCCACAAACGGTCGGTATTTGATTTTTTCTAGCCAGAATAGATGCATGAGATAAAGAAAATCCTTTTGATGAAACAAATCCTAAAACATCATTTTTTTCAAAGGCAAGAATATCATTACATGTTAATAAATCCGTTATGATAATTGAAGGTTCTTTTGGCATTACTTGCTTTTGATTTACTATATTAGATTTCATTTGTGAAGAGATTTCATAAATGTCATTAGCTCGTTGAGAAAGATATCCATCATCCATATTTTTAAAAATTGTTACAAATTCATCACATACAATATTGACAGCTTCATATGCACTTATCTTTGTTTTACAAATTTTTGATTTTATTGCATCAATGAAAGTGGGATCTTCAGCCATTAGTATATGTGTTTGGACAATCTCTGCTTCAAGGTCCTTTGAATCTTTTAGCATTGAGTCATACAAATGTTTTAATTTTGATTGTGTTATATTAACTGCTTTATCAAGGGTTTTTAATTCTTTCTCAATTCCTTGAAATTTATGTATAGGTTTATCAGTTTTATTTAATTTAAATGCAGGTCCAATAACAATTCCTTTTTCAATAATTTCAACATTATATTTTTTCATTTTAAAAATTTTCCTCCATAAATTTTTTAAGATATTCAATTGCATTGGCTTCATCTGGGCCTGTAGCTTCAATAATAATAGTATCTCCTTGTTTAACTTGTAGCATCATTATGTTCATTATACTTGAAGCATCAATTGTTTTTCCATTTAAGCTTATAGTTACTTTACTTTCAAAATTTTTAATTTCTTGTACAAGGATTCCGGCAGGCCTTGCATGAATTCCTAATTCATTTGTTATGGTATAATTAAAATTCATAAAATCACTTTTTCTCAATTCTAAATAGTTCATTTTCATATTTTATAGATGTTGATTCGGTTATATTGGTAATTTTTTCATTATCTTTTAACTCAGTACATACAATTGGGGAAATAGTAGACAAACCTTGGTTTTTAATAAAATCTATATCCATTTCAAGTATAGTTGTACCTTTACTTACATGTTCGCCTTCATTTGTTAGAAGTTTAAATCCTTTTCCATCTAGGGATACGGTATCAATTCCTAAATGAACTAATATTGAAATACCATTGTCACATTCAAAAGCAAATGCATGTTTTGTAGGGGCTATGAAAGTTATGGTTCCATCTGTTGGAGCTTTAACTTCATTATTATTTGGCTTTATAGCTATTCCTTCTCCCATAACTCCTGAAGCAAAGGTATCATCAGGAACTTCATTTAATGGAATAACTTCTCCTGATAAAGGACTTTCTATATCAATGGTATTTTTGGATAAACTAGATTCTTCTAAGGTATTTATTCCTTTAATATATTGGTCTAATTTAGCTTGGATAATATTTGCTTTTGTTCCATAAACTAATTGCACACCGGTTCCCTTTCTTTGAATGTAAATAACCTTGGTTTTATTAAGAATATCCTCGTTTATTAAGTCGGGATTTTTAACTGTACATCTTAATCTTGTAGCACAACAATTTTGGTCTTCTATATTATCAATACCTCCTAATCCTTCAACTATTAACTTGGATCTATCATCTTTAGAAATAGAAATACTTTCACTATTATCAATTTGAGTTGGGAATTTAACATTAAATTTAGTTATTGTAATTGTAAATGCTAAATAATAAATAATTGCAATTGCAATTCCAATAGGTATAATAACTATCCATCCAGTTCTATCATTACCTGGAAGTATACCTAAAAAGATTAAATCCAATAGTCCTGAAGAAAATGTACATCCTACTGCAAAATTAAGTGCAACTTGCAATGCATTACACAAACCACACATTATTGCATGGAAAATGAAAAGTATTGGTACAACAGGTATAATTTGGAATTCAATTGGTTCTGTTATTCCAACTAATGCACTTGTAAGAGCTGCGGATTGCATAGCTGATTTTGTAGATTTTTTGAATTTTTTCGCAGTATGTCTGTAAATTGCATATGCTCCAGCAGGTAAACCAAATATCATAGGTGCAAATTCTCCACCAAAATATTGGGTTACAGAAGGGGATATGTGACGAATACTTGAATCTGCAAGTTGTGCAAAGTAAATATTTTGAGCACCAACATAAGTTACTCCATTTATAACTTGTGTACCTCCAAGGGAAGTTTGCCAAAATGGTAAATAAAATACATGATGCAAACCAAAGGGAATAAGTAGCCTTTTAATGGTTGAAAATAAGAATGCACCAATTATTCCTAAATTTGAAATATAAGATGCTAAAAACACGATTCCAGATTGAATACCTGGCCAAATAATGTAGAAGATTCCACCTAAAATCATACTAGCAAAAATACTTACAATAGGTATGAAATTTGAACCTTCAAAGAATGAAAACATTGATGGCAATTCAATTTCATTAAATTTATTATTTAATAGTGCAACAACGAATCCTACTATAATTCCTCCGAAAACACCAACTTGTAATGTCGGTATTCCTAATATAGTAGCAATCATCCCTTCTTTTGCACCTGGAAGTAATTCGCCAGTACTATTAATAACTTTTCCAAAAATTAATAAATAATTCAATGTTTCATGCATAATTAAAAAAGATATTATTGCGGAAAGGGCTCCAATTTCTTTTTTCTTATTAGAAAATCCAATAGCAATACTTATTGCAAAAAATAAAGCTAAATTATCAATTACAGTTTGACCAATAACTTTCATTAGTGTTAAAATTTGAAATAAGATAGTTCCTTCATGTATTAATGAACTGAGTCCTAATTGCCCAATTATTATTTCTTGAGTAAATGTTGCTCCTATTGCTAATAAAAATCCTGCAATGGGCATAAGGGTAATGGGCAGCATTATACTTTGACTTAAACGTTGTACAAAGGAAAATACCCTTTCTTTATTAATAGAATTTTTTTCCTTATTCATTTTTTTTACCTACACATTAAAATTTTATATTATTCTTATAATATTTATTATATTTTTTATTAATATAACTATTTTTATAGGTTTTATGGGCACTTTTAAAAATATTAACTGTGTTTTCGAAAAGTTATTTTTCTTCATTAAAAACTTTAATTTTAAGTTAAACTTTTTCAAATTCATTATATTTTTAAAAAATATATTTTTATCATTATCTATTAAAATATTTATTTTATATGCTAAATTATTTTTAAAAAACATCATGAAGTTATATTCAGATAAAAATTTCTACCATTTTTCTTATAGTAAATTAAGAATTATTAGTTGTTTGAAACTATTAGTTTTTTTTATCTTCTTTTCTATGGATTTTTGAATATTGTCTAATCAAATAACAAAGTTTAAAATGTTTATCAGATATAATATTATTTGAAGCTTTTATATTTTGATTTTCTATATTAATATATTAGTTTCATATTACAATGATTACTATTTTTAAATTATAAATAAAGAAAAATAAATAATAAATAAATAATATGTATCAGAATATTTTTAAAAATTAAAATCACTTAAGTTTTCTAAGAGCCTAAATTAAATTAAAGTAGTATTTATTTTTATTTAAAATACTTATTATTAAGGGTGTTTTTATGAAAAATACTTTAAATAATCTCGTTAATGGAAAAATTACAGTTGAAGAATGTGAAAAAAGAATTAAAGCAGATAATGTTCTAGAGATTAGCGGTATTGCTAAATTAGATGTTAATCGTAAATCAAGAACTGGTTTTCCTGAAGCGATTCTTGCAGATACTAAAGATTATGATGATTTAGTTGAAATATTAAAAACTTATTATAAAGAACTTAATATTAAAGATAATTTACTAATTACTCGTCTTAGTAATGAGTCCTATCTAAAACTTGTTGATGATATATCTTTTTTAAAGGATAAATACAATTTAATTTATAATAAAAAAGCAAGAATATTAATTATTTCAAATAAAAATTATACAAACGAACGAAAGAAATTTAACTATAAAGTTGGTATTATTACTGCTGGTACTTCTGATATATTTGTTGCAGAGGAAGCAAAAGTTATATTGGAAGAAACGGGTGTAGAAGTTTTAAGTTCATATGATGTTGGAATTGCAGGTATTCATAGATTATTTCCTCAAATAGCACATATGATTAAAGAAGATGTTAAAATTTTAATTATATGTGCAGGTATGGAAGGAGCATTACCATCTGTAATAGCAGGATTAGTTGATATTCCAATTATAGCAGTTCCTACTTCAATCGGTTATGGTGTAGGTGAAGGAGGTAAAACAGCTTTAAATTCTATGTTACAGTCTTGTGCACCAGGTATATCAGTTGTAAATATTGATAATGGTTTCGGTGCTGCAGTATATGCTATTACAATCTTGAAAACATTTTGCCTAAAATAGTATTTTTAAAAGACATTTTAAAAATAATTTTTATTTAAATTATACAGTATTTAATGTTTTATTGAAAAGTATATTCCTATGAATTATATAATAAATCTTTATGGTAAAATAAATAAAAAAAATTTACTGATTCATGAATCAAATGTATTAATATTAATATTCAATTATTCCTTTTTTTAGATTTATTTTTTACATTAAATATATATAATAAAAAATTTAAAACATTAATTATGGTTAAAAACCTTACAAAGATTGATATATATTCTATTAACTGGAGTTTTCACTGCTAATTTGATTATTGATATTGTTATTGCAAGTAAAACATTTGAATTTTTTATATTTATATTTCCTTGCTCTATTATTATATTCCCTATTTTTTATATTTTAGATGATATTTTATCTGAAATTTATGGTTATAAAAAAACAAGACGTGTTATTTTTCTAGGATTTTTCATGAATCTCATAGCTATAGTTTGTTTTACTATAACTATTAATATGCCATCTCCACAATTTTTTGAACATCATAAAGCATATGCTATAGTTTTAGGAAGTTCAACAGAATCATTGCCGCTAATTTCATTTCCTATTTAGTTGGTCATTAGTTAATGCTAAAGTTATGGTGTTTTTAAAAGATAAATATGATGGAAAAAAACTTTTCTTCAGGTGTATTTTTTCTACTATTGTTGGAGGGGGCTTAGATGCAATAATTTTTATTTTCATTGCATTTTATGGAACAATTCCGTTGTATGTATTATTAATAATGCTTATTGGGAAATATTATTTAAACCTATTTATGAGACTTTAACATACCCTATTACAAAATATATAATTAATTATATTAAATCTCTACCAGATTATTAATTTTTATTTTTTCCTTTCAAACACAATTTATTAATATATAGTTGTTTACCAAATTTTTCTTCTAAATCATTTATAAACAAGTATAATAAAAGTTTAGTAATTTACTATAAATTTTATTTTTTTTTAAATAGGGGGTCTGCTATATCTTAAATTTTATTTCAAAAAAGCTTAAATAATCCTTAGATATTAAAATAATAAAATAATTTTTTTAATAAAATATAATTTTGGCTAACACTCAATAAAGTATCAAAAATTATTTTATTTTTAATATAAAGATTATTCTAAAATTTTAAGTGTATCAGCCATATTTAATTTTCTGATTTTATATGCAAAGTATAGGTTAATACTAAACAATACTGTTAATATTATGATAAATGTACATGAAAGATTCATTATAGATATGTTTGGCAGTATAAAGAATTTCTCACTTGATGATTTCCATATTATATTTAAAACATAGTAACCTAAAGGAATTCCTAATAAACTTCCAAGTATTATAAAAATAATACTTTGGGTTAATAATATTTTTGATAATGCAAATGTTTTAAAACCTAAAACCTTAAGTGTTCCAATATCTTGTTCCATTTCTACAAAACTTAGTAAATATAAATTATAAAGAACAATTAATGCTAAAACAATTGCAAAAAACATTAATGCATAAACTTCCATCCATAATGGTTTGTAAAGTTCTCGCCAACTATCAATCATATCCTGACGGTCAATTATTGATTTAACACCCTCATAATCTCCTGTAACATTCTTGGCACTTATAATACTTGTAATATAATGATCTAAACCTAGTTCATTAAATTTATTCTTAGACATGATTAATCCTTGAGAAGTTGGGTTTCCATGAATTTTATCAATTTTTACATTAATCCATTTATTAGTATTATGAACACGAAAACTAACAGTTTCTCCAGCTTGAATACCCAATAAATCAGCAATTTTTTGTGAAACTGAAACTTCATTATCTTTTATTTCTATTTTATTCTGATATTTATCTGTCGGGGTGATTAAATCTGTATCATTAACTACAAGTAATGAAGCATATTTTTTAGTATGATCTGATTCCATTTCAGTAACTAACTCTATTATTTCAACCCCATTTACTTGTCTTGACACATCATGAATTTGGGTTTCACTAACATTATTATTTAAAATTAATTTTGACTCATAATGATTAATTTTATTAAATTGCCAATTTTCTGCATCGTTTAATCCATCATATAATCCAAATGCAGAAATTAAAAGTACAGCACAACACATAACTCCAAAAATAGTTGTAATTGCTCTAAAACGATTTCTTTTAATATCTCTATAATTCCAACGGAAATTAAAAGATAATTTTTCCCATATTTTAAATTTTTCAATAAAAGTAGAAGTGGATGCTTTCGGTACCTTAGGTCTTATTATTGTTGAGGGATGTTCACTAACAATACTTTTAATAGAATAATATGAAACTATCAGTGCCAATAGAAACATTATTACAACTATATAAGCAAAATTCATAAAACCTGATGGCATTAAATAAGGTAATTTAAATATATTTGTCAATGGTTTGTAAGCGATTAGGTTTATAAAAAATGGCCCTGAAATTAAACCAATTATAGATCCTGCTAATATTAATAAAGACCCATGTGACAAGTAATGTATAATTATCGAATGATTTTTAAATCCATTAGCTTTTAAAATCCCAATTTGAGTTCTTTGATGTGTAATAATCCTTTTCATCGTAGTTACAAGCATTAATAATGAGATGAAAATAAAGACAGTTGGAAGAATAGTTGATATCATTTGAAATAGATTTATTATGTGATTAAATTGACTTACACTAGAATGCTCTTCTCTTGGTAAAAATGAATCATAGCTATCTTTTAAATTATCTGCTAATAAATTAGAATAATCTTCAGCATTTCCATTAAATTTTACATTTAAAACATTATATGGAATGTTATCATCTGGAAATGCTTTATAAGACATGTAAGCAAAACCATATTCTGAATAGTTTAGTTTTGGCATGTAATATGGTAAATCATAAACATATTCTGGCGAATAACCTAATCCTCGGATTTCTTTTTCAATTTCTATTCCATTAAACTTGAATCCAATTTTATCTCCTACTTTAAGATTTCGAGCATCTGCAAAACTCTTATCAAGCCATACTCCATTTTCATCATCTAAATTTATTTTTTCACCTTCAATTAAATAAAACTTAGATATGGTATTGTTTTCTATAAAATGGAGTTTAATATCTGGTTCAGTAGGTAATTTAGCATCGGAAGTAATTACAAACTGACGTTCAATCGCTGTTGTAGGCTTTAAATTATTTACATGTTCAACTAAAGCATTATCTGCATTTGTTGAAAAAATCCATCCATCGGCTAAATTAGTATCAGAATAATAATTATTAATATTTGATTCTAGAGTTATTGCTTCTTCACCAATACCTGCAAATATAAATACTCCAACAAATGCCATTAAAAAAACAGAAATGAATTGAATTTTATAATTAGAGAGATCTCTTAACATCTTTTTGTATAACATTAATTCACAACCCCTATAAGATTTAAAACCACTTCAAATCACCATTCCAAGTCGGTGACTTTTTTTGGAGTTTCATTAAGAACAATACTTTCAACCTGACCATTTTTTATTCTAATAACCTTGTCGGCAACTTCTGTTAATAATTCATTGTGTGTAACAATAATTACTGTGGTGTTTTTATAATTGCTTAAATCTTGAAGAAGTTTTAAAATTGAAACTCCAGTATTTGAGTCAAGAGCTCCTGTTGGTTCATCACATAAAAGTATTGAGGGTTTTTTAGCGATAGCCCTCGCAATAGAGATTCTTTGTTGTTGCCCACCAGATAACTGCGCTGGAAATTGATTTGCATAATCTTTAAGGCCTACAGAATCTAATATTTTCAAACCATCAATTTTAAAATCTACAACATCTTCCATAAGTTGTATATTTTCTAAAGCTGTTAAATTAGGTATTAAATTATAAAACTGGAAAATAAAGCCAACATTTTTAGCTCTATATGTGGTAAGTTCATTGTCATTGAAGGACTCTATATGATTACCATCAACAATAATCTCACCAGAACTTACAGAATCAAGGCCTCCTAAAAGATTTAAAAGGGTTGATTTACCTGCACCTGATGGGCCTAGAATAACAACAAATTCACCATGTTCTATTGTGAAATTTACATTGTTCATAGCTTTCAATACATGGTTTCCAGATTTATATTCCTTTACAACATTTTTAAATTCAACTATATTATACATAATGGCCCTTCTTTTAGAAAATTTTATAAGAAATTAATTATTTATTTAGTTTAACACTTTATATAATTTATATTTTTTCTTTCTATTCAAAAAATTATTCTTTTTAATTTCAAAAATAATATTTTGAGTTTATATTTCATTTATTAAATTCTCCAATTTTGAAGACATATCTCCATTAATAATATTGGATAAAATCAATTCGAAGGTATTTTTAAATTTCTGAATCATTTCATTTGAATAGTTATTTGAATTAACTATCATCATACTATAATTTTCTCCTTTTTGGAAAACTTGAACAATGAAATTTGCCATCAAATCATTTTGTTTTTCTAAAATTTCATCAAGGATATCATCTACCAGATTTGTGGACAACATTTCATCATTATAATTAATTCCATCATAAGAAACCCAATCAGGCACATATTGGAATATTACATCAGTAGTCAAAGGGTATTTTTGATAAAGTAATAAAAGGGGATAAAAATCATATTTTGTCACACCAAAAATATTTTTGGACGAATCTTTTATAAATGATTCAATATTTTGATTTTTACAATTAATTATTAGTGGTTTGACATTTGCATATAATCCTATAGAATCCATATCATCAAATCTACCTCTTCCACTACCTATTAATAAAAATAACACTTTATCTCCTTTATTAAATCTAGACAATGTATAAGAAAAAGCACTTGTGAATAATACATTTTTACTTATATTGTTATCATCTATAAATCTTTTTAATTTCTCATGATTTATTTCCAAATCATATGTGTCCATGGTAAATCCTTTTGATTGTTTATCACCAACAAAAGATTTTACTTCTTCAATATCACAAAGCATAGAATCAAAGAAATCTTCAGCATCACTAAACTTTTCAGTATTTTTTACTTGATGGTTGAAGGCAGACATTTTTAAAAATCCCTCATCAACATCAACTTTACCTCCATTAAGGAAAATTTCCATACTCTGTTTAAATACATTTGAGGATATGGCATCAAAAATAAGGTGATGAAACTTAGCAAGTAATATATATGAGTCTTCTAAATCAAAAATCTTGAACATAGATAAATAATTATATAAATCTAAATTTTCATTGATGAAATCGTTTACTATTTCTTTATTAAAATTTGATTCGATAGTAATCGGTGGTTTAGAACCTGTTACTAAATAGGGATACTCTCCTTTAAACAACTTCAAGATGGTACTAATCATATCATAAATTCTTTTAATGTTCCAATTTTTTTCACGAAGCAAATCAAGAAGGGACATATTTTCAGAATTATTTGAATTTCCTAATTCTTTTAATAAATTTAAATTTTCCTTAATTCGAGCTATTAGATTTTTTTTCTCTTTTGATTCATAACGTTTACTTAAATGTGTTTTTATAATCGGATGGGCATTTATTGTTTTATCTAATGCTGTAAGTATTTCTTCTAATTTATAAGTTTTAGGAATTTGTATATATGTTGGAATTTGATAAAAATCAAAGTTATCATTTACTATAATATCTGAAAATAAACTTGCTTGCGCTTCATTTAAAGGACAACCTTCCTCTATAGAATAAATATCTAAATCAAAAGGAATATCATTAATATTTTTTGCAATTTTTCTAGGGGTACGTAAATTTAAAATATCTGCTGCAGTAATGTTATAATTTTTAAGATAAGACAATAATTTAAGAGCAGTTAGAGAATCTCCTCCTAAATTAAGAAAATCATCATAAACACTGATTTTTTCTTCATTGAATATTTTTTCAAATGCATTAACAATCTCTCTTTCTTTTTCATTGGTCGGAGCAACATATTCTACCTGTAAACTGCTTCTATCAACTTCAGGTAAACTTTGTTTATCGACTTTACCATTTACTGTTAGAGGAATATTTTCTAAAATCATTATAAATGAGGGTACCATATAATCTGGCTTATAGGAAGAAACATAATCACAAATCTTTTTTTGAATTGAATCGGTTATAGTTTTATTATCTACAACAACATAGGCAACTAATTCATTATTTCCTCTTTCATTAATTGTTTGAACAGTAACATCTTTAATGAAATCCATGTTTCGTATTATTGATTCTACTTCAGAAAGTTCAACACGATTTCCTCGTATTTTAACCTGTCCATCACGACGACCTACCATTCCAATTGTTCCATCAGGTAAAACTCTTACTAAATCTCCTGTATAATACATTAGACCATAATTTTCATTATCATCAAATGGGTTTTTAACAAAAACTTTTTCTGTTTCCATCTGGCGATTTAAATAGCCATGGGCAACTTGTTTTCCTACAATACATAATTCTCCTATAGCACCTATTGGCACTCGCCGACATTCATTATCTAAGATATAAGCTTTAATATTGGTAAATAGATGGCCAATTGAGCTAGAATCAATCTTATTATTTACATCTATAGCACAAACTGCAACACAACATTCAGTTGGTCCATAGGAATCATGGAATGTATATTCAACAGTTGTGTTGACTAGACCTAATTTTTCTCCACCTGTAATTAAAACCTTTAGTGAAGTTTCATCAATCTCTTCAATAAATGCTCTGACTACTTGGGTAGGGAGTGTTGTATGGGTAACATTTTTTTCAATAAAATGTTTATTTAACTTATGCATATTTAGTCTAATGTCTTTCGGGATAATATCTAAACATGCTCCTGCATATATTGGAGAACACATACCTCTAATTGCACTTACGTCAAAGCCAATTGAAGAAAACAATGAATAGGTTGAGGTACTCTTCAATTTATATTCGTTGAGGTAAAAATCAACATAGTTCGTAATTCCTTCTCTAGTAATTTTAACCCCTTTAGGAACACCAGTTGTACCACTAGTATATAAAATACAAGCTAAATCACCATAAACATAAGGTAATGTTGATAGGCTATCAATATTACTTTTAATGATATTTGAAATGTTTAAAAGCTTAATGTTTTCATCAATATTTTTAATAATATTTTCTCCACGATTATATGTTTCATCACTAACAATAACAACAGGTGAGGCACAATCTTTTATCATGAATTTAATCCGTTCATCTGGTAAATCATCATCCAATGGAACATAAACACCACCAACAGATAAAATACCTAATACACAAAAAATATAAAGTTCTGAACGTTCTACGAAAAAGGAAACAGAATCCTGTAAATTAATACCTAATTTTACCAATTCTTTAGCTAATATATCAGCAATATATCCTCCTTCTCCATATGAATAAGATATATCATTATAGGATACAAGTTTATTACGAGGATATTTTCTTAGATTCTCATTAAAAGCTTCTAATATATCTGTGAACTTTAAATCTTTTTCAGTTTGATTATATTTGTCTAATATTTTTAAATCTGAATCTGTTGTATAATTTATTTCTGATAATTTTTTTACATTCATCATTTCTTTTATAATTAATTTGTATGTTCTTGTAAAATTTTCAACAAATTCTTTGGAGTATTTTTCTGAATATAGTATTCTGATTCCATATTCATTATTTTCTCTATTAAAAATAAAAAAGGAAAAGTCTTCTATAATATCATGTTTTAAATCAATAACCTCATATGATGAATTTTCATTGTTTATTAGACTGTTGAAGAGGTCATGAGAATATTGGAATATGATATTTGATTTTATTTCATATTCCTTAGCTAAGATATGGAAGGGGTATAAATCATATTTTATTGCTGTTTTAATTAAGTTACTTGTATAATCTAAAAAACTAGATATGTTCTGGTTATTACAATCAATTAAAAGTGGAAGTGTTTGTGCAAACATTCCTATTGATTTAGATAAATCAAAATGCCCTCTACCATTATCTATTATATTGAATAAGATTTTTGAAGACCATGCAAATCTTGATAATGTATAAGCAAATGCGCTGCAGAAGAATTGGTTTGCTGTAATAGAATGTTGGGATAAAAATGATTTTAATTCATTGTTATTGATGCTGATATTATCATTATATTCATATTCTTCATTTTTGCATGTTTTAACTGAATCTAATAATTCATATACTTCATCTCTATCAGTTAACATAGAATCAAAGAATTCATGGGCTTTTAACATATATTCTTCATTAAGGTTTTCTTCATAGGAAATTTGTCTTAATATGCCGTCATCGAGTAAATCTAAATCATGATCTTCCAATATTGAGCTTATGCAATTTAATATTATATTTATTGAACTTCCATCAAAGATTAGATGGTGTATATCAAAACATAAATAATTAGATTTTTCTTCTTCTACTATTAAAAATTTAGATAAATTTTTATCTAATTTAAATGGTTGTACAAAATTTTTAATGTCCTTTTGTGTTCCATAATGGATTTGAGGTTTACTATCAAAACTAAATAATACCTCACCTTTCTCTTTTATTACACGAGCTAATAAAATTGGATAAATATCATATAATTTATTTATTGTTTTTTCTATTTTATTTTTTGAATATTTTTTATTGAATTTTATTATAAATGGGTTATTATAGCCTGTATTTGTATTATTTACAATTTCGTCTAGGTAAACATTTAATTGTGATTGGGATAATGGATATTTATCTTTAAATGTATAATTTGTACTGTTTTTTAAGTGAATGTCTTTATTAAATTTTATATAGTCTGTAATATTAAGTGGTGTTTTTAGTTCTATAATTTTTATAGAGTCTAAGTGTACTTCTAATTTTTCTTTTAAATATATTTGGAGTTTCATTGCTGATAATGAGTTTCCACCTAATTTTATAAAATCATCTTTTAAGAAAATATTCTTCTGATTTAAAACTTCTTTAAATCCATTTACCACTACTTTTAATACATTATCGTCAATTTCAATATTTTCTTCTTCTCCATTTTCGATAATTTTATTTAATCTTATTTTATCAAGTTTACCATTTGCTGTTAACGGAATTTTGTCTAATTTAATAAAAATTGATGGAATCATATATGGAGGTAATTCAAGTTTTAAAGCCTCTTTTACATTGTCAATATTCAAATGATTTGTGGTTGTATAGTATGCTATAAGGTTATCATGGTCACTATCTAAATAAACATTGTTGATTTCTTTAAAATTTTTCATAATTTTTAGTATTTCGTTGGATTCTATACGAAATCCTCTAACTGATAATTGGTCGTCTTCTCGGGATATATATTCTATCATCCCATCGAAATTATAAAAGCCTATATCTCCTGTTCGATACATTCTTTTATTTTCGCTACAGGTAGAATTGATATTTTCTACAAAGCTTTTATTTGTTAAGTCAGGTCTATTATAATAACCAGGACTTAAATATTCGCTTGCAATGCATATTTCTCCTGGAACTCCTATTGGCATAGGCATACTATTTTCATCTAGAATATATGCCCAAGTATTAGCCACTGCTTTACCAAGTGGAAAACTTTTATTATTTTTACTTATATTATAATTATTTACTATGGCCATTATTAGTTCTGTTGTACCGTAAAAATTAACTAATTGTGTATTGCTTTTTTTATTTGTTAATTCATTTAATTCTGCACCTGCTAAAATCATATGTTTTAATTTTAAATCTTCATTTTCAAATATGGGAATACCTACTGCTGGAGGTAAGATTATATCTCCTATTTCTTTTTCTTTAAGAGTTTTAATCAATAATAGACTGTCTTTTTGTTCATGTTCATTTAATATTCGTATGGTTTCACCAAAAATAAATGAAACAAACATTCGAATAGATGCAATAAAACTAAAACTAGCATAATAGGCCATAACATCCTTAGCAGATATTTCAAAAAGGTCTTTAAAAGCTGTGGCCATACCATTAATCTGTTTGTTAGAAACCATAACTCCTTTTGGGATACCGGTAGTTCCAGATGTGAATATTATGGCAAATAAATCTTCTACACTCCCCTTATATTTCACATTCTTGTTATAATCTTTATTTAGATCTTCAATATATAAAATCTCTTTACCTAAATCTTTTAAATTATATTCTTTGGTTGTTATAATGTAGGTTGATTCACTTATGTTTATCATATGTTCGATACGTTTTAAAGGGTATTCAGGGTCGATTGGTGTGAATATGGCTCCAATTTTGTTTAATGCTAATACAATTTCGCCAAAATGATAGGTTCTCGGAAGCATTAATGCTACACAGTCTCCATGGCCAATATTGTAATTTTTATTTAAATCATATGCTATGGAATTTGTTGAAAGTTCTAGTTGTTTATATGTTATTTCATTGATTCCGTCATCAATGGCTATTAAATCAGGATATTTTAGTGCATTTTCATGAAAAGCCATGGCTAAAGTTTTTTCTTTATCTACTTTAATTGTTTTTCCTTTAGAAAAGTTAGATAAAGTGTTTTTTTCTTCAGAGGATAGGATTTCAATATTCCAACATTCTTGATTTGGATTTTCTACAAGATTATCAATTAATGTAAGGATATTTTCCATCATATGGTTGATATATTCATCAGTAAATATGTCTGTATTATAAATTAGTTCTAAATCATCTTCATATACATTTAATGTTAGAGCATCATTAGTTGTGTTAAGTATAGTTAAATTTTTAAATTTTGTTAAATCCTGTATTGAGTAATATGATAAATTTTTATCTGTATAATAGTTTATATTAACCTTTGTTTTTTCTACAGTCTGTTTATAAACAGTTTTAACTTCTGTTAAGTGTTTAATAACTGTATTATTTTTGTGATATTTTATTTTTACTAATGATTTTTTATCTACTTTATTTTCATGTATTAATGTTTTGAGTAGGCATCCTTTTGTTCTATCAATTCTAGATAAGTATAAAGAGAATATTCCAGTTACAAATTCAAATTTACTTATGTTCTGTTTTTTAATGAATTTTTTGACTGTTTGATTTTTGAGTGTCGCTCTTTTACTTTTATAATTATTTGTTTTTAGATTATAAAATTTAATATATTCTCCAATGTCTGATAATTGGTTTTTCCAATATTCTTCATCTTTTTTAAAATCACTTGAGTTTAAATATTTTTTTAGCTTAATATAATCTAAGTTAAGATTATTTTCATAGGAAAAATCCTTATTATTAAATAGGGGATATATTTTTTTTAAAGGAATGTAATCTAAATATGATATGTGGATATTAGCTAATATTATCAATTTATCTTTGTTTTTTAGAAATAGGAATTTAGATAATGGGCAATTAACAGTTTTATTATATGTAAATTTAAAAAAGGAGGTAATATTTTTATTAATTTCTCTCTGATTTAAATTGGATAAATCTTTATATTCACTAATTTTTTCATCTTTAGATAGGTAGGGTTTAAAATTTTCATCAATTTTTAGATTAAAGTTAGAATTTATTTTTTCTATAATACTCTCTACTTGGTTTTCATTTATTGATTCTATATCAAATCTTATTTTAATTTCTTGACAATTCATGTAATCAAGACCTATCTTTATTTAAATCATTGTACAAATTTTTTGAATATTTTTTATTATAAAATAAAAATAGTATTTAGAATTTGCTATTTTGAACCTAAAATTAGTATTTTTTCCTTCAATTTATGTTATAAAAGTAAAAAAAAATAGTTTTAATTAAAATTAATAATTAAAAGAACAATTTAGTTTAGTGTCTACGTTTTTCAAATTCTTCTAAAATTTCATCAAATTTTATATTTTTATAAACAAGTAAAAGTAAAGTGTGGAATATTAAATCAGTTCCTTCCCAAACAATTTCTTCATTATTTTTTGAAGCAATTATAAATTCTCCACATTCTTCAGCAACTTTTTCTAATATTTTATCTTCAGCTTTTTTTGAGCTATCTTGCATAATATTAGAGGTATAAGAATCAATAGGATTATCTCTTCTTGATTCAAGAGTTTCATATATTTCTCTTAAAATTTTATCATCAATCATTATAAATCCTCAGTCGATTTTTTTACCTACAATCTTTTTATCTTTACTTTTTTTAATACTTTCAGTAATAGCAATTAATGGATGTTGGTCATCATTTATAATGTAAATATCATTTAATGTTTCTATTCCACTTTTATCTGCGGTTTTTTCAACACCTAATTTAATTTCTTTATTAAGTTCTATTACATATGCATCAATTGTTTCACATCCTATTTTTACAGATGCTACTGCTCTGTGATGCCCATCAATTAAAATCCAACGTTCACCTGTATGCACTACTATTGCAGGTTCTGCTAATCCTCGTTTAAGCTCATATGACCTACCATCTAACTCATCAGCATAGATTCTATCTTGTGTAGGTCTGATTTTATTTACAGGAACTTTCATTTCTACAACTTTAGCATTAACATCATATAATTGCTCTAAAGTATTTTTAAAAGAATTAACTTTAGTTGGGGTAGATCTTTCAATATGTGATCTGACAATATCTGTATTAGTTAAAAATCCGCTTAATTTTCCTTCAGCATTAGTTACTGGCATACGAGAAATTCCTTGTCTAAACATTACTCTAGATGCATCATTTAATGCCATATCTTCACTTGCAATAACTACATCTTTAGACATAACTTCATCAATTGTTTCTTTCCAATCTTTAAGAAGTAAATCGTAGGTAGTAATAATTCCTACAATTGTATTATTTTCATCTACTACGGGAAAACCGTCGTGGCTGGTTTCTTTCATTGTTTGTATAACATCTGCACATTTAGTATTTTCTCTAACACTTATAACTTTACTTGTCATATAATCTTTAACTAATGCTTTTTTTGACATTAAACAAACCTCCATTATTCATCTATTAAATCTTTTAAGATTTTTACAGTTTCACCTGGATCAGCTTTACCTCTTGTAAGCTTCATAACTTGACCAACTAGGAAGTTAATAGAATTTTTTTGACCTTCTTTATAATCATTTACTGCTTTTGGATTTTCTGCTATCGCTTGTTTTGCAGCTTCTAAAACAGCATCTTCTTGAACTATACCAATTAAACCTAATTCTTCACCAATTTCTTTTGGTGATTTTTCATTTTTAGGCATTTTCTCTATAATTCTCTGACCTGCTTTTGTAGTAATTTCTTTATTTTTTAGTAGTGTGATAATTTCAATAATATCTTTTGTTGAAATTCCACTTTCAGCAAAATCAAATTTATTATATGTTAAAACCCTTTTAAGTTCATCTTTCATCCAATAACTTGCAAATATAGGGTCAACATCAATAGCCACTTCTTCAAATGCATCAGCCAAATCAAGCTCTGAGGTTAATGTTGTCGCAGTCTCCTCATCAAGATTATATTCGTTCATAAATCTTTTTGCTTTATTATGAGGAGCTTCTGGCATTGTTTGTGAAATTTCAGTAATTTGATCATCATAGATTTCCATAGGAGGTAAATCAGGATCCGGTATAAATCTATAATCATCTGCATTTTCCTTTGATCTCATAGATACTGTAATCATTTGGGATTCAAGATAAGCTCGAGTTTCTTGTTTAATTTCCATACCTCTTTTCATAAGATTTTTTTGTCTTATTACTTCGAATTTTAATGCTTTAAATGCACCTTTAATAGAGTTAATGTTTTTCATTTCTACTCTGTTTCCACCTTCAATGGAAACATTTACATCAGCTCTCATTGTTCCTTCACCACGAGCTCCTCCACTATATTCTAAAACTCTAATTAATTGATTTAAGAAATTACGAGCTTCCTCTGGAGAGCGAATATCTGGTTCTGTAACAATTTCAATTAAAGGAATTCCTGAACGATTAAAATCTACAATACCTTTATCAGGTTTATATTGACCAGGATCTTCTTCCATATGTATTTCTCTTATTCTTACACCATTTAATTCTCCTTCATATCCAATTGGAATTGAAGTTCTCTGATAACCTGAAGGTAAATCTGGATAATCATAATGTTTTCTCATAAAATAAGCTATACCTTTTTCAATCTTACAGTTTAACATTAAAGAAATCATTAATGCATTTTCCAATGCTTTTTCATTAGTTGGAAATGGTTTAGCTCCAGGTTGATTTAAGCATACTGGACAAATATTAGTATTTGCCGGTGCTTCTTTATAATTAGTTGGACAGTTACAGAATAATTTTGATTTAGTTTCAAGTTGTACGTGAATTTCAAGTCCACATTTCATTTCAATAAGAATTCCTCCAATTTTTTTGGATTTTTGATATTTTTTTATAGTTTTGAGTTTAGAATAGTTAACTCGTTATATTAATATTGATTTATTATTTTATTTTATTAATAAATATTTCTTAATTTTTTTAAAATATTTTATATTTTTCTATTTTTTTTTAAAATTGCTGTTTTTCTTTTTAATCATTAACTATATTAAAGTATTTTAATCATATTTATTTTTTAATGACTCATTAATATATCTTTCAATATATTTATTTAATTTTTCATCATATTGACTTTTTTCAGGTCCTAATTTGTTTTTATCTGTAAAGGTACCCTGAATTTTTCTTCCAGTAAATTTAATTTCATCTTCCACTCTTTTACCATATCTTGTTCCGAACATTTTAAAAAGCGGAAATTTTGTTATGCCATTAGCTCCACTTAATATTAATATACCAATATTTGCTAAATTATCAATCCATGTGCCACATATAATTTCAATTTTCGGAAAATTTATTCTAATAGTTGATACAATTTGAGCATAATAGAGGGATGAGGGGGCAGATGAATTTGCAAAAATAGTTTCTTTATGGGGATTAAGTGAATAAAATATTACTCTGTCAATTTTATGGTCTTTGATATATTGAATTAAATAGTCTAAATCATCTATTGTCTCACCAAGACCTAATATAATAGTAATGGCATTTTTAAATTTTAAACTTTTAGATTTATCTAACATTTCACTAATATCTTCTAAAGGCTTACTTGGACATAATTTATTGTGCAATGTAGGATTTGCTGTTTCAACAGCTCCTGTAATTCCAGTAATTTCATCATCAAAAATTTCTAATTCATTTGTAATACCAGTATTAAGCCATACACTTTGTGAGGTGATTTTTTTAATATTTAAAGCAATATTTTTAATTTCATCATTTTTAAAACTTTTATATCCTCCAGATAAAAATTCAATATTCCACTCTAATCTTTTACACATTTCAGCTTCGGCTAATATATTAGGGATCCGTCTTTTAGCTTTTTTTGGATCTTGAATTTTATCTTTTTGTGTGCTCATATAACAAAATGCACAATCTCCCTTATCACAATACCATGATAGAAATATTGCTCTTTCAAGACTAATAGTGTTTGAATGTTTTTTTAAACTTATATCATTTGCTTTTTTGATTAAGTCTAATAAATTTAAACTATCTATATCTTTATAATTTCTCATATTATCTAAATTTTATATTAGTATAATTAATTATTTATATAATTATTAAATTTTTATTTTATTTTTATTAATTTTTTTTTACAAATTTTTTTCTTATTATACAAAAGTAAAAATTGTTTTTTAATTATTAATTTAATAAACACTCTATATTTTAGTTTGATTTTAATTAATTCCTTTTTATTTTATTTAAACTATTTATATATTATAAAACTTTTTAAAACATTGATTTACTCATTTTTTATTATTTTATTTTACTTATATTTTTATTAATTATTTTATATTTTACTAGTTTTTACACTGAATCTTCTTATTAAACAAAACCTTTATATACTATGTAATCATAAATTATTTTGTATTTGAAGTTTTGTAATTATCATCTTATGATGTACGGTTTGATACTTGGTTGAGATGGGTTTTTATATGCCATCGTAGCTCAGTAGGTAGAGCGTTCGGCTGTTAACCGATTGGTCACAGGTTCGAGCCCTGTCGATGGCGCTTTGGGCCCATAGCTTAGCCAGGTAGAGCGTCCGGCTCATAACCGGAAGGTCATGGGTTCGAACCCCATTGGGCCCATTACAAAATTTTAATTATGTTCTTTTTTCCATGCTCCGTTGGTGTAGTCCGGCCAATCATTCTGGCCTTTCGAGCCGGAGACTCGGGTTCGAATCCCGAACGGAGCATTTATTTTATGTTGATTTTTAAGGGGATTGTCTCTTTTTTTCCGATGCGGGGGTGCCCGAGCGGCCAAAGGGGACAGGCTTAGGACCTGTTGACGCAGGTCTACCAGGGTTCGAATCCCTGCTCCCGCATAATCTACTTAAAATACTCTTATTTTCATTTGCCGGGGTAGGGTAGGTGGTCATCCTATGGGACTGTGGATCCTGTGACTCGGGTTCGAATCTCGGCCCCGGCCCCATGATTAAACTATTTTTCAAAATTTAATTAAATATTTCAATATTCTTTTTTTAGATTAAATTTTAAAAATAATTTTTTAATAAATAGGTTTATAATATTAGAAAATTAATAAATAATAATTACTTATTTACTATATTACTTTTAATTAAATTAATAATCATATTAAAATGGTAATATTATGCCTAAGAAAGGTTCAGCGGAAGAAAGAGATTTAGTACATAAATTATGGGATAGAAATTTTGCTGCTATGAGGGCTCCTGCTTCTGGAGGCGCAACTAAAAAGCCTCTTCCTGATGTTGTTGCAGGAAATGGGAATATATATCTTGCAATAGAGGTTAAAACAACTATTAAAGATAAATTGTACATTGATTATCCTCAAATTGATGCACTTATTGAATTTTGTGAAATTTTTGGTGCAACTCCATATTTAGGGGTTAAATTTAAGTACACTAAATGGCTATTTTTATCTCCTGATAATATTGAAAGAACTAAAAAGAACAATTATAAGGTTGAAAAAAATTATGCATTAGAATATGGACTTGAAATTGATGAAATCACTGGTTTAGATAAACAAGTCAAATTTTAATAATATTTTTTTCATGTCTTTTATATAATATGGGATTTTTTTTAATTTTTAAATTTTATTGGCACTTTCAAAAACTTATGTGATTTTAATTTTTACAAGTTACACAACCCAAAAATTATCCATCGATTTATGATTTATTTTTAATTTAAAAATT
>OMVX01000009.1:35876-86961 GCA_900314605.1 uncultured Methanobrevibacter sp.
TAAAAGCTCTATATTTATGTTTGAACTTTTTAAACCTTAATTTTTCTAAGGTAAAAAAATGGAAATAAAAGTTATCACACAAGTTTTTGAAAGTGCCATTTTATTTTTTATCCAAACATTTAAATATTATCATAAATATTATTATATTATATTGTCAATTATATTTGACAATTTGAGTGTAAGGGGTTATAGTGTAACCTGGCATCATCTGGGACTCCAGTTGTCTTTGAAGAAAATTAACGCGTAGTCTGACAGTATTAATTGATACTATATGATGATCAATTGGAGTACTGAGACAAGAGAAATCCCAGGATCGGGGTTCAAATCCCTGTGACCCCACTTTTTTTAAACTTTATTTTTAAGAATAATTAGATGCTTTTTTTTAAAATTTCTATAATAATATTATTTGATTTTTACTCCATACTTAACTATTTTTATTCTAGATAAATATAAAAATCATTTTTTATCCTATCAAATTTCTTTAAAATCAGTAAATTTTAATGTATTAATCCTTAATCAGTTTATAATAAATTTTATTAATGTAATTAAAATTTTTAATATTTTATAAAAAAAGTTTATAATTTAGCTCGATTAATAAATAAATAATTTAAAAATAGGATTTCTAATTATCTAATTAAAAAAATTAGAATATTTTGATTAAATTTAATAATGCTTAAATTTATTCAAATTTCTTTTCTGTTCTTTTTAGAGCATCCCTTTTTACAAGAATTGAAATTTTATCCCCTTTTCTTAAAAGGTCATCTTGTTTTGGAATTTCTAATTTTCCATCTTCATATCTTGCAATAATTATATAATCATCATCTGGTGAGACTTCATATATTTGTTTTCCAATTACTTTATTATTGGTTATTATCATATCTAAAATCTCAGCATCCCCTTCACCGAAGGCAGTTAAATCTGCAACATGTGGCCTTGAAATAATTTTTTCTAAATATCCTGCAGCAGTTCGCTCTGGGTTTATAACTTCATCAATTCCTATTTTTTTAAATGCTTCTTCGTGATCGGGATTACTTACACGTGAAATAATTTTTGAAACACCATATTCTCTTACAAGAATACTAGTGAGTAAATTTGTCTCATCATTACTGGTTGTTGCAACAAAGAAATCTGCATCTTGAATATTTGCTTCTTCTAAAATTTTAGTATCAGTACCACTACCACATATTACTAATGCATCTAATTCTGCTGATGCATTATCAGCTAATATTTCATTATTTTCTAAAATTGTAATATCATATCCATCATCTATAAGTAAAGTTGCTAGTGGAAGACCTACTCGACCTGCCCCCAAAATAATTACATACATAATTAACACCTTAAAGAAAATTAATATAATTTTATAAAATATACAATATGTATTATAAGTTTTTATTTATAAAATTTTTGAGTTATATAATTTATTAAATTTGAGAGTTGGACATCATTTTATCAAATTTATTATTTTTATATAAAAACAAAGTAATTTATAAACAATATTTAATTTTATATTAAAATATATTAATTTTGCATATATAATTTTTTCTTATTATAGAATATGCCTTTTTTTTTAAAAAAAAAATTACAATTTAGCTTTTATCCTTTTTAATTTATTTTTTTGGGATTTATTTAATTTTCCAAATTCAAACAAAGCTCTTATTAAAACTATAATTGGTATGATTTCAAGTTTTCCAAGTAACATATCTATTATCATTGTAAGTTTTACAACTACAGGCATAGATAAGTTAACCATTCCTAAACTTAATCCATTATTACTTACAGCAGATATTATATCAAATAAACTATAACAACTATCATATCCTTGAGATAAAAGCACTATCCAACTTACTATTATTAGCAGTATAAATATTAAAAAATATATACATGATTCTTTTATTGCTTTATCTGATATGTTTTTGTTTTTAATTTTTGTTTTTATTATTCTTCCTTCAGGAGATACTATTTCTATAACATTTTTTTCAATAGCTTTAAGAATGGTTATAAAACGTATTATCTTTATACCTCCTACAGTAGATCCACTTGAACCACCTATTACCATAAGAATCATTAAGATAATAATTATGCCTGGTTTCCAACTTAACATTATGTTAGGGTCTATACAATTTGCTCCTGTTGTTGTGATTGCAGCGATTATTGTAAATAACATTTCATTTGATATAAATTTATTTAAATATAAGATGAATAGAGTACTTGCAATTATTAATATTATTATGGTTTGAAATTGAACATCTCTAAAGAGGGCTTTCCCTTTTGTTTTCATTATTTTATAATGGACTGGAAAACTTACAGCACCCATTATCATCAATACCATACTAATAATATAAATTATATTATTATGGTAAAAAGCAATATTTTGGTTTTTAATACTCATTCCTCCAGTACATATCATGGAGAAACATAGGTTTACAGCATCAAATATGGGTAAGCCTGCAAGAATATATAGAACAATTCCAATTAATGTATAAACAATATATATTTCAAGGGTCTTATGCATAGTTTTTATAATACTGGGTTTTATACGCTCGTCTTTATCTTCTGATTTGTATATTTTCGCAGCAGATGTACCCGGTCTTAAAAGAATTGTAATTCCTATAATAACAATTCCAAGTCCTCCTAACCACCCTTCAAAACTTCTTAAAAATAGTATTGAGTGGGGAAGACTTTCAATATTAGTAAACAATGTAAATGCTGTTCCAGTCCATGTAGATGTATTTTCAAACATTCCATCTAAAAGGGGCAGGTGTAATATAATTGTCATAACGATTGCACCAAGAAAACTTGCCCATATCCATGCAATAGAGGATATAATCATACCATGTTTAAGATGAATGTTTAAGTTTTTAGGATTAATGTGATTTAATAATGTTCCAAGTACTAAAGATATTCCACTACTTATTATAAATCCTATTAAACAATTAAATTCCCTATAAAATATTGCTACAATTACTGGGACTAAAAAAGCAATTCCTGTTGCTTGCATTATTCTTCCAAGATAATGACTTATAATCTTAACATCATTGATACTAATATATTTCATTAAATGAATTTACTTCTTTTAATTTTATATACTTTTTTATAATTTTTTTTTTAATTAGGGTGTTCGCCAAAATTATTTTTTTTAAATAATTTCTTTCTTTATTTTTAAAATAAAGGATTTTATTGAGATTTTAGAAACAGGTTTTTGACTTTTGGCGGACACTCATTATCCTTTTTTGAATTTAATATAATATTTTTTTAAATTATCTTTTTTTAGCTTTTTTCTTATGTTTTCTGTTAATTTTTATAAAATCATAAAGACCATAGAAACTTACCAGTATAGGTATTATTTCAAGTCTTCCAACCCACATATCTAAGATTAATACAAGTTTCACTAAAATTGGTAAACCTGGATTTGTAAAACCTGAACTTAATCCATTATTACCTATTGCAGATATAACATCAAATAATGCATTAAAATCACTATAACCACATCCGATTATAACTATCCAGCTTAATAATATAATCATCAAATATAAAATTATATATGATGCTGCTTCTCGTGTATCTTTATCTGTAATCTTTTTTCCTTGGATTTTAACTGGAAATTTTCGGCCTTCAGGAGATAAAATTCCTTCAACAGTTCGGCCAAATGATTTTATCACTGTTATAACACGGATAATTTTTACTCCTCCTACAGTAGATCCACTTGAAGCTCCAATAATCATAAGAATTAAGATTATTAAAATGTCTATCCTTGGCCAACTCATCATAACATTAGAAGGAACGGAATTTGCACCTGTAGTAGAGATAGTAGTAATAATTGCAAATAGGATATCAATATTAAATACTTTAGTTAATCCATAAATTATTATTAAACTTAATAATATTAATGCAATCATTGTTTTAAATTGTACATCTCTTAGCACTGATTTTCCTTTTGTAAAATATAGTTTATAATGAACAGGAAAGCTTATAGAACCAATAATCATTATTAACATACTGATAATATAAATTATATTACTATGGTAAAATCCAATATTTTGGTTTTTTATACTCATTCCCCCTGTACATATCATTGCAAAACAGAGTGTTATAGAGTCAAATAATGGCATTCCTGCAAGAACATATAATACTATTCCAATTATTGTATAAATTATATAAATTTCTATAGTTTTATTCATTGTATTTACAATACTGGGTTTTATACGTTCGTCTCTTGCTTCTGACTTGTAAAGTTTACTTGCTGCAGTACCTGACCGGATAAGAATTCCAATAGCAATAATTACAATTCCAAGTCCCCCTAACCATCCTTCAAAACTTCTTAAAAATAGTATAGATTTAGGGAGAGCTTCAATATCTAAAAATAAGGTTAATCCGGTCCCTGTCAACATTGACATATTTTCAAATAATCCATCTATCAGTGGGAATTTTATGACTATAAACATTAAAATACTACCTAAAATACTTGCCCATAACCATGCAAGTGAAGAAATGATCATCCCATGTTTTAATCTCATTTGCGATGATTTTATGGAGATTTTGTTAAAAGCAGTTCCAAGTATAATAGATAATGCACTAACAAACAAAAATCCTAAAATTGTATTAGTTTCATTGTAAATAATAGCAACAATTACAGGTACTAAAAAAGCAATTCCTGTTGCCTGCATTAATTTTCCTAGGTAATGCATTATGATTTTACAATCATTAAGGTTAATATATTTCATTTTCATCTTAATTATTAAAATTATATATGATATTATTTATATTTTACTTTTTTTTATACTTATCTAGATTCAACAAATAGAATTTTTTTTCTAGATTTTTAGTTATAAATTTATGAAGATAATTTAAATAGTATATTTATCCATTTAATGTTTATTGAATTAATATTTAAAATAACTTAGTATTTATTCTATAACTTCACTATCTATAAATAAATTTAAATGATTAAAAGTAATCTAAATATATTTAGGATACCAGTTAGTATACTGTATTTTTATATGTTTGTTCAAAATTTTAATATATGAGTAAATATTTATATTGATAATTATAAAATAAAATATAATTTTAAATTTTCAATATTTATCTTTTCGATTAAATTTTTATAATTTTTAATTTCACTGACTAATTATATTTGAATAGACTTTAAATTTATTATTTGTTTGAAATAGGTATTGTTTTCCAATATTTAGTTTTAATCGTTATGATTATTATAATATTAAAAAGGTTTACTATGAAACATAAGACTATTATCTTTTTGCTTTTTGGGTTAATAATAATGGGTATAATGATATACTTTGTAGGTGTAGATAAGGTTGTATATGCCTTTCAGTATGCTAACCTTTATTATGTTTTAATTGCTATTTTAATTGAATTTGGTGTTTATGGACTATTTACATTAAGATGGCAAATAATCAATAAATCTGTAGGGATTAAGGGTAATTTTAAAAAACTTTTCCCTATGATTATGTTAAGTTTAGCTGTTAACAATATCACTCCTAGTGGACGTGGAGGGGGAGAACCTGTTAGAGCATATGTTTTAACCAAAGACTCAGGTATTCCTTTTGAAGAAACTTTTGCTACAGTAATTCTCGATAGGACTTTGGATACATTACCTTTTATTATACTTGCATTTTTAACAATCCTTGGTCTTATAATGGAATCTACTCTTAGTTTAACAATCCTTGTATTACTTGTTATAGCTATTATTTTTGTTATACTAATAGTTGTTGCTTTAATTTATATGTCTGTTAATGAAAATTTTGGTCTTAAAGTTCAAAAAGGTTTAGTTTGGTTAATTTATAAATTTTCTAAGAAAAATGCCCAAGAGAGAGAAGAAAGATTAGTTAAAGCTATTGTTGGATTTCAAGATACAATGCGTTTAATGTTAACTAATAAAAGCTTATTATACAAAGCTTTTCCGGTTTCATTTTTTATCTGGATTTTAGAAATTTCTCGTGTATGTGTAATATTTATGGCATTTGGTTTTACAGTATCTCCTATTATGGTTGGTGAAGTATTTATTATATCTGTTCTTGTAGGTTTTATTCCAGTATTACCTGGTGGTATCGGTATTATTGATGGAACTATGATTTTATTCTTTGCATCAGCAGGTATACCATCTAATATTGGTACAGCAGCAACCCTTGTAGAAAGAATAATTTCATATTGGATGACAACAATTCTTGGTGTTCTTACAATACCATATTATGGGGTAAATGTATTAGAAGGACGTAAAGATACAGATGATGATAATTCTAAGTTAGATGATCCTGACGATAAAAAGGAAGCTATTGATAAAATAAAATCTCTAAATGAAAAGCTATAATTTTATTGTTTAGACCTTTTTTATTTTTTTAATACGTATTTTTTATTTTTTTAAGATTTCTTATTTTATTTAGGTATATTATTTTAAAAGTTATGCTATTTTTATTTTTTTTAAGAATTCTTATTTTATTTAGGTATATTATTTTAAAAGCTAGCTATTTTTATTAATATTTGCTTATACACTAATTTTTAAATTTTTATTTTTACTTAAGCCCTTTTATGAAAAATTTTTAATTGGATCATAAATAAATAGAAAACTTTATTTTATTATTAAAATATATTTAAATCATAAGATTATGTTTATAATCTAATTTAATTAGGTGAAATTATGGAAAATAATGGTGTAGAAATCGAAGATACCTTTGCTGAAGGTTTCGGAATTAAAGTCTCTAGAATTATTATAACTGCTGCTACTAAACATTTAGCAGAAATTACAGCAACTGAAGCTACTGGTTATGGTTGTTCTGTTATTGGATGCCCTGCAGAAGCAGGAATTGATACTTATGTACCTCCAACTGAAACTCCAGACGGTAGACCAGGTTATGCTATTATGATTTGTCACATGTCTAAAGATGATTTAGACGAAGAAATCATGAACAGGATTGGTCAATGTGTTTTAACTGCTCCTACTGCAGCAGCTTTCAATGCTATTGAATCTGATGATGGATTTGCTACTGGAAGTAAACTTAAATTCTTCGGTGACGGATACCAAACTGAAAAAGATATGGATGGAAGAAAAATGCACGTTATTCCTATTATGTCTGGTGAATTCTTAGTAGAAGACACAATGGGATTTAAAGAGGGTGTTGCTGGAGGAAACTTCTTTATCATGGCGGATAGTCAACTTTCAGCAGTAGTAGCTGCTGAAGCAGCTGCAGATGCTATCAAAGCTGTTTCTGGTGTAATAACTCCTTTCCCTGGTGGAATGGTTGCTTCTGGTTCTAAAGTTGGTTCTAAATATAAATTCTTAAGTGCATCTACCAATGAAAAAGAATGTGTAACTTTAAAAGATGTTGTTGATACTGAATTACCTGATGATGTTTTTGGTATGGTAGAAATTGTTATTGATGGTGTTGACGAAGCATCTGTTAGAGCTGCAATGAAAGCAGGTATTGAAGCAGCATGTACTGCGCATGGTGTTTTAAAAATTGGTGCAGGAAACTATGGTGGAGATTTAGGTCCTTACCAAATCCACTTAAAAGATTTATAATAGTTATATACTTTATAACTATTTTTCTTATTTTTTTTATATATTCTCAAATTTTCACTGTATAACTTTTTTTTATTAAGTATTAATTTTAATTTATTATTATTTAGTTTGAATGGTTTTTTTAAATTAGTCAAATATCCTTATTCTTTATAGACCATTTTTTCCATTCTTTCATTGTTTATTTTCATAATTTCTTCATTAGTTAAATTTACTCCATTTATAATATTATTTTCTTTTAGTTCTTTTATAGCTGCATTAAGAGCTTTAGAATTAGGTCCGCTTATTAAATGTGAGATTATTCCATTTGATATTTTTTCTATACGCTCTATTGCATCTTGAATTTTAGATTTTTCATGGGTTTTAAGATATTCCAATAACTCCTTTTTAGTTTTAACCCCTACATCAATACTAAAAGGTTTTTCAATACCAGGAAAATGATATTCAATTGTTTCAATTGTACAATCATGTTTTAAAAGAACTGATATTCCTTTTTCAATTTGTCCTGTTTTATCAGTATCTGTAATACGTATAAGATTTGGTTTTACTGCTGATAAGAATATATCTGTTCCTCCACTTGTTTCGGGGGATATTACTTTATCTGCACCTGCATTATATAATCTTTTAATATTCTCTTCTTTACTTGCCCTTGATACAATCCATGTATCTGGTGAAATATCTCGAATACTTAAAACAATAAATAGGTTAGTAACATCACTTCTAGTAGTTAGAATTAAAGCATTAGATTCCTTTATTTTAAATTTATTCATATTGTTTTGGTCTGTTGCATCACCAACAATTGTTAGAATATTAGGATTCCTATCAATATTGTATTCCTCATTTAATTTTTCTATACGTTCTTTATCATTATCAATAACTATTACTTTCTGTTTTCTTTTAATAAGTTCATTTAAAACTACACTACCTACACGACCATATCCACATATAATATAATGGTCGTTCATATTATTCATTTTTTTATTCATCTTTACCTGCCTTCTTTTTGTTTTTATTTCATTAGAAACATTTTCAAAAATAGCACTGAATATATAAGCAATAATACCTATTCCTAAAAGGGATATACTTATAGAAAAGAGTTTTTGTATTGGTGTTAAAGGGTGGATATCCCCATATCCTACAGTAGCAATAGTTATAACTGTATAATATAAGGAATCAAGAATATTTAATTTCATTAAAATCATAGAACCTATAATCCCATAGATAAACACTATTAAGGTAAAGCCCAGTCCTATAATTATAATAATATTATTTCTTATTTTGAGTTTTATATTATCTTTTTTTAAAGGCAATTTAACACCATATCTCATCAATTTTAGATTTAATAAAATAATAATCATTTAGAAAATAATAAATTTATAAAATTATTAATTAAATATTATATATTAATTATTTATAGTTTATATTATTTATTTATAAAATCAAATTTAATTTATTAATATATTAATTATTTATTATTAAAAGATTTCAACTAATTATTTTTAAAATTATTTAATTAATAGAATTTTAAAGAAATTTTTAAATTTCTTAATTTAGAAGTTTAAGTATTTTTTAAAAACTCTTTATTTTTAAATTTTAAAATAAAAATTTTTATGTTTATATATTTAAATTTTTTAAACCATTTAAGTTTTAAAATCAGTGTTTAATTAATGGTGATATAATGGATCCAATAGATATGGAAGCAACAGATTTAAATTGTGAATATTTAGGAATTAATAGAATTTGTCTAATGGAATCGGCAGGTAAATCATTATCAGATGAGATTGCTAAAATAATAACCTATACTTATTCTTATCCTGTTAAAGTTTTACTTTTTGCAGGTTCTGGAGGTAATGGTGGGGATTGTTTTGTTGCAGCAAGATATTTATTAAATAGAGGATTTGAAGTTGAAATATATTCATTAAATAAAGTTGAAAATATTAAATCTGCTGATGCAAAAGCAAATTTAGAAGTTCTTCTTAATCTTGAACCTAGAATCTCATCTTTTAAAATTAATTATATTAATGACTTATCAGATTTTGATAATATTAATTTAGATGAAGAGTGTGTAATTGTTGATGGAATACTTGGAACAGGTGTTAGGGGAAAATTAAGGGCAAAAGCACGAAAAGCAATAGAAACAATTAATAATGCAAAAGGAATTAAAATTGCAGTCGATGTTCCTTCAGGTCTTAATCCTTTAACTGGTGAAGTCTCAGATATATCCATTAAGGCAGATTATACTATTACCTTCCATAGAATAAAAACTGGCCTAAAAAGTGGAAGTGAAGATATTGTTGGAGGAATTGTAACCTGTGATATTGGAATACCTTTAGAAGCAGAAGTCTTTGTTGGTTATGGAGATTTAGTTAAAATAAAAAATAGGTCTTCTTTATCTTATAAAGGAACTAATGGTAAAATATTAATTGTTGGAGGTAGTAAAGATTATTCTGGAGCTCCTGCTATAGCAGGAATCTCAGCAATATCATCTGGTGCAGATTTAGTTTATGTTGCTTGCCCAAGCTCTGCAAGTTTACCAATTAAATCATCATCTCCAGATTTAATTGTTAAAGGATTAAATGGAGATTATCTTTCAAGTGAAAATTTAGAAGATATTTTAGAGCTTGCTGATAGTGTTGATGCTGTATTAATAGGTCCGGGTGCATCAGTTCAAAAACAAACAGCTGAATTATTTAATATGCTTGTTTATAAAATAAAAAAACCAATTGTTTTAGACGCAGATGCATTAAAACTCATTGATATTAATTTAATTAAAAATCGTGAAGATATTATTATTACTCCTCATTTATTTGAATTTAAAACATTTTTTGAAAGTATAATTAAACAGAAAAATATTAATCCAGATAGTATTGAAACATTAAGTGAAGATTTAGATTATAATTTAATTAATGGACAAATAGAATCTATACAAAATATTACTAAATCTATTAAATCAACTGTAGTTTTAAAAGGTAAATATGATTTAGTTTTAAAATCAAATAAATTTAAAATCAATAAAACAGGTAATTCTGGTATGACAGTTGGAGGTACTGGAGATGCATTATCTGGTATTGTTGTAAGTTTACTTTCACAAGGATTAAATACTTTTGATTCAGCATCAATTGGCCTTTACTTAAATGGTAGAGCAGGGGATTTAGCATTTAATAAACAAGGATATGGATTTTCTGCAACTGATTTAACTGAATATTTAGGAGGATTAATGGCAAATATAATTAAATAAAATTATTGAGTGATAAAATGTCCAATTTTTTAAAAGCAATTTTTAAAAGTAGACCTAACCGTTTTATAGCGATTTGTGATATTGAAGGTGAAGAGGTTAAAGCTCATGTTCCAAATACTGGAAGATGTAAAGAACTGTTAATAGAAGGGGTAGAAGTATATCTTAAAAAAAGCAATAATCCTAAACGTAAAACCAAATATTCATTAATTTTTGTTGTAAATAAAGGGGTATTAGTATCTTTATATTCTCAAGATGCAAATCGAGTAGTTTTTGAAGGAATAAAAGAAGGTAAAATAAAAGAACTACAAGGATATGATGAAGTTTTATCTGAAAAAACAATAGATAATTCTCGTATCGACATTTATCTTAAAAAAACATCTTCAAAGGAATTTGAAGATTGTTATTGTGAAGTTAAAGGAGTAACTTTAATAAAAGATGGTATTGCACAATTTCCAGATGCACCTACTGAAAGAGGGTCTAAACATTTAAGAGAACTTTTAAAACTTAAAAAAGAAGGACATAGGTCAGTTGTATTCTTTTTAATACAACATCCTGCAGGGGACTTTTTTAGGCCTAATTGGGAAAATGATCCTATATTTGCAGAAACATTAAAAGAAGTCTATGAGGAAGGTGTAGAAATATTAGTCTACAAATCTATTAACAGTTTAAATGAGGTTAAAATTGATAATCATTCTTTAAGTTTTAGTTTAGATAAATAAATATTATTTTTATATATTAAGAACTTTTGAAAAAATTTCTCCTATAGAATGATTAATTACTAGTTGGGCCATATAATCATATGGTGTTTCACTTTTATTAATTAAAATTAAATTTTTTCCATTAAAAAATTGTATTAAACTACTTGCAGGATTAACAACAAGTGAAGTTCCACCAATTATTAAGGTTTCACAATTAGCAATATAACTGATTGAAGAGTTCATAATTTCTCCATTTAATGGTTCTTCATAAAGAACAACATCTGGTTTAATTATTCCACCACATTCACAACGAGGAATTCCTTCTCTGTCTATGATTACTTTAATATTATAACTTTTACCACATTGAGTACAATAATTTCTATAAACATTTCCATGTAGTTCAAGTACATTTTCACTTCCTGCTTTTTGATGTAAACCATCAATATTTTGTGTAATAATTGCTTTTAATTTACCTTCATCTTCTAATTTTTTAAGTCCTATATGGCATTTGTTAGGTTCTGCATTTTCAAATATAAAATTTTCCCTATAAAAACTGTAAAATTCCTCTGTATGATTCATAAAATATGTATGTGATACAATTTCTTCAGGTGAAAGAACATTTTTTGTTTTTTGATTATATATTCCATCTGCACTTCTAAAATCAGGAATCCCACTTTCAGTTGAAACTCCAGCACCACCAAAAAATACAATATTGTCTGAATTTTCAATAATTTCTCCTAATTTATTTATTTTTTCATTTAAATCCATAATATTCCCTTTTAAATTTTTAAAAATATTTATTAAGTTTAAATCAATTAGGCTTAAAAATAAGTTATGTAATTAATAATCATTAGTAAAAATCACTAAATAATAAAAAAAAGAGTAGTTATAAAATAACTACAAATTAAGTTTTTGATAGTTTGAACCTTGTAAGTTATGGTATTTAATCATACCTTCTACTTCTTTTTGATCGGTATCCTTATCTTCAAAGGTAATTTGTTCAACACTATGTAAGCTGAAAGGTGATTCTCTAGTTAATGGTTGCATAGATCCTTTAAATAATTTCATTACAACTTTACCAGAGACTCTTCTTTGCATTTGATCAATTGCTTGGTCAAGGTCATCTCTTAATGGTTCTTGCCACATTGCTCTATAGATTAAATCTGAATATAATGTACTTATATATTCAGCAAATCTTAACTCATCTACAGTTAAAACTAATTCTTCTAAAGCTTTATGTGCTGCAATTATTAATTTTGCACCTGGAACTTCATAATTTTCTCTGGATTTAAATCCTACTAATCTATTTTCAATAATGTCTACTCTACCAATTCCATTATCTCCTGCTATTTTATTTGCTTTCCAGATTAAATCTACCAGTGGCATCATTTCTCCATCAATTGCAATAGGAACTCCTTCTTCAAATTCAATTGTTACTTTTTGTGGACTATCATTAGCATCTTCAAGAGATTTAGTCCATTCATATATTTCTTCAGGAGGCTCATTTCTTGGATCTTCTAAAACATCCCCTTCAATACTTCTTCCCCAAATATTTATATCAATACTATATATTTTATCACTTGGAAGTGGAAGATTATGTTCTTTTGCATAGGCCATTTCTTCAGTTCTTGTTAAGTTTAATTCTCTAATTGGTGCAATAACTTTTAAATTACTCATTGAATTAATTATAGCTTCAAATCTAAATTGATCATTACCTTTTCCTGTACAACCATGTGCAATTGCGGTTGCTCCTTCTTTCTCAGCTATTTCAATAATTTTCATTGCAATTAAAGGTCTTGCAAGTGCAGTACTTAATGGGTAACCTTCATATTCAGCATTTGCTTTAATTCCTCTTGTAATATATTCATTTGCAAATTCTTCTTTTGCATCAATAACATAATGGTTTCCAGGGTTTAAATTTTCTGCAGAATTTTGTGATTTTTTAATTTCTTCTTCAGGTTGACCAACATCAACACATGCTGTAATAACTTCATAATTATATTCTTCTTCTAATAATCTTACACATACACTAGTGTCTAATCCTCCACTAAATGCAAGAACTACTTTCTCCATTTAATCACCTAATTATTAAATTTATAATGATTTAACTATAAAAACTGATTTTATAAAAATAAGTTTCTTATAAATAATTATTAATATTATTCTATATATATAGTTTAATTTATTCAATTTAAATTTGACTTTTTCTATATTTAGATTTTATATTTTTTTTAATTTATTCTATAAATTTTTAAATTCTTTTTTTTATTTCTCTGTGATTCTTATTTAGAATAATTTAGATTAATTTAAATAATATATTTTAAAAATTTTATTATGTTTTATAGATAAATTTTTTAAAAATTTCCAATTAATTTCAATGATTTAAGAAATTATTTGACTCATTTAAAAATTTAACCTTTTAATTATTAAATTACCAAATTCTCTATGGAGTTTTTATTATGGATAGATATAATCTATTTAATCAAAATTTTAACAATCAAACATTCATTAATGATTTTGATATGCAGTTTATAGACTCTTCTCAGTTTTCAGGAGCTTATATTTCTGCAAATAAAAGGTTATATAATCAAATTCCAAATAATAATATTTTTAAAGACATTTTAAAAGAGTCAATTAAAGGAGTACCTTTAATAAAAATTGGTAATACAGGAAAAAAGCTTATTATAGTAAGTGGGGTTCATGGTAATGAATTACCTCCACAGCTTGCAAGTTTATATTTGATTAATTATTTATTGACAAATAAAATTAAAGATACTGTATATATAATCCCATTCGCATCACCTTATGCAACTATGAATAATTCAAGGTCTTTTAAGGGTATTGATTTAAATAGATCAACCTTTATTGAAGGATCTTTAACTAATAATATTTTTGAATTAATAAAATCCCAGAATATAAAAGCTGTTGGAGATTTTCATTCTACTGGAATAAATAGTACTCCTGGTATTGAAGCAGTTTTTTCATCTTCAAATCCAACAATTGAAAGTTATAATATTGCTAAGTTTATCTCAAATAAATTAGGGTGTAAATTGTTAAATTATCCTAAAGCAGGGGCTAATTATAAAGGTGCATTAGAAGATGAATGTAATCTTGAAGGAATTCCATCTGTAACTTGTGAAGTCTTATCTCCTTTTTCATATATTAAAAAAGATTCTCATTTACGGTCACTCTATCAGATGTACAGTTTTTTATCTTATTTTAATGTTTTTAAATAATTTTTCTATTTTTTTACATTTTCTACTTTTTTTCATGGATGATTTATATTTCCTTTGAATTTTAAATCATAATAATTATTATTTTTCATATGCTCTTGGATAAAGCATATTTAAATTTAATTTTAATATGATTATTTAGTGGTAATTCTCTTATTATTTTGTTATAAATAACTTTATATTTTATTTTAAGTGATTCTATGTCTAATTATAAAATCCATAGTATTGTAGCATTACTTTTAGGATTTTTATTTTTCCAAAATCCTATAGCTATTGCATTAACATTAATTGGAGCTAATCTTCCAGATAATGACCATAAAATAAAAAAAGATAATGTTTATAGACTTATTATACTTGGACTTTTAATTTTTATAGCTTTATATATACTTAAATTACCATATTATTTAGGTATTTTAATATGTCTTTTAGGTTTAATATTTTATTTTTCTTCTCATAGAGGATTTACTCATTCAATTTTTGGTATTTTATTAATATCTTTAATATTATTTTTTATAATTAAATTAACATTTACTTTAATTTTAAAATTAAATTTCCTAACTTCTCTATCAAATATTAAACTAATATCAATTTCTATATCTATAATTTTCATTAGTTTATTTTCACTTAATAAAAAATTAATAGGTCCATTTATAATTTTATTTTTATTGGTATTATTTTTCTATCATCCAATATTTAATGAGCTAATAATTTTCTTATCAATTTTTTTAGGATTATTATCCCATATATTAGTAGATTTATTTTCACCAGCAGGTGTTAAAGTTTTCTCTCCATTATCAGATAAAATTTATCATAAAAAATTTGCCATAATACTAATAATACTTATTATTTTATTATTTATAGGATATTATACCCATTATCTTTTAATTTTTATAAATTTTTTAAAGTATTATTTATTTATAAAATTTTATAATCTTTTTAATAATTTATCATATTTCGTCACGATTCATTTATTTTAAACATTATATAATATTTTTATAAATAATCCTATTTTTATTTAAATTTTATTTATTTTTAATAATATTTTTTTAAATTTTTGCAATTTTTCTAATCAAGGGCTATCAAAAAATAACAATTAAATCAAAAGATTTATAATTAATAATCATGATATATTATTTTATATTCATGAAAAAGATAATTAATAGTATAATGAAAATTTCATGATAATTTTATTACTCAATATTTGGGGCTTTTTAAAATGTTTTTGAAAAGAGTTGTTTATGGAATACTCTACATCTTAGTATTAATATTTGAAATTATTAAAGCAACAATAAATGTAGCTTTAAAAGTATTTAAAAAAGACAGTATTAATCCCGTTGTAGTAGAGGTTCATACAGATTTAAAACGTACTGTTTCTCAGACTATTTTGGCAAATAGTATTACATTAACTCCCGGTACATTATCTGTAGATTTAGATCCGGAAAATCAAATTATAAAAGTAGCAATTATAGCTCCAAGAGACACTAAAGATATTATTCCATTTGAACCATATATTAAGCAAATGTTAGAATAAAATCTTTTTTTTAAACTCATTATTGATATGTGATAGTAATGAATATACTAATAATTTCAGAAAATATTTTAGTTTTAGCTCTCTTATTTATGATGATTGTAGCTTTAAGATTAGCTCTTAGGGAAGGTATTTCTAATACAATAATAGGTTGTTCTGTTCTTAATTTAGTTTCCGCTATGCTACTAATTATTTTGGGAGATAAATTATCTATTGAATTTTGTAAAGACATAGCATGGGCATTAATATTTATAGGAGTTGTTGGTACTATAGGTTATGCAATTGTTTTAAGGAGGACATAAAATGTCTTTTATAGTTGAAATCATTCAGGCTATTTTAATAATTATATCTGCTATTTTAATTATTATAGCTGCTATTGGTATAATTAGATTAGATAATCAGATGGACAATGTTTTTTATGCTAGGTTACATATTTTCGGTATTTTGGATGTTGCTTGTATCCTTGCAGCTATTGGGCTTGGTCAATATTTAATAGCAGTTTTATATTTTATAATAACTCCATTTGTTGCTCATTCAATCTCTAATGCATATTTCTATAGTGAGGACAAAATCAATAAACGTGAGGATAAGGAAAATGTATGAGCTTATAATTCTTATCATAATTATTATTGTTACTTTGCTTTCTGCTATATTAGCACTTGTTAGAACAGATTTGTTGGAAGTAGCAATCTTATCTGGTATTACAGGTCTTGGAATTGCACTTCTGTTCCAATTATTACTTGCTCCAGATGTGGCTTTAACTCAGGCAATTGTTGGAGCAGGTATAATTCCAGTATTTCTAGCTTTAGCTATTAAAAAAACTACAAGGGTTGATGATGGATGATATTATTAGATACACAATTATTAACTTTGTTCACTGCTGGAGCATTAATTGTTATTGGAATTTTTGCAGCTATTTATATTGATAATATTATTAAAAAGATTGTAGGACTTTCTTTTATTGAAGAAGGGGTAAATTTATTTATTATATCATTAGGTTATAAGTCAGGAGGAGTTATTCCTATTTTACTTCCGGGAATGAATATTAAATGGTTTGCAAATAATTCTGCTTATCCACTACCTCAAGCATTAGTTTTAACAAGTATTGTTATCGGTGCAAGTACTTTAGCTGTAATGTTAGCTTTATCTATGGTATTATATAAAAAACATGGTAGTTTAAGTGCTAGTAAAATTTTAAATCATGAATCTGATATGGGGGATGAGTTATGAATATATCAATCCCTTTAATTGTAATTATTCCATTAATTGCAGCTTTATTTTTAAACTTATTTGCAGGGAAAAATAAAATCATTAAAGTTTTAGCTTTTATTGTTGGGCTTGGGCTACCAATATTGACTTTAACTACTAGTTATGGATTACATTACTTTGGTGGTCATCAACCATTAGCATTATCAAATATTGCTAATCTTTCAACATATATTACTAATTCATCATTATATAATTTACATCCTGCAATTACCTATGCATACACTCCAATTGCAAAAGTATTTATTTTTGCTTTAGGGATTGTTGTATTTTTATCAATATTTTCATATTTAAATTCTGAAAATAAAGCTTCAGGACCATTTTTATTTATGGTATTTATGGCAACTGCATCTGTATCAGCATTACTCTTATCTGATGATCTTTTCAATATGTATGTTTTCTTTGAAATTGCAGCTTTAATACAGACAGGTATTATTATAGCATCTAGTGCAAAAGATAATTATGAAACTGCATTAAAATATATGATTTTAAGTTCAATTGGAGGTCCGATTTTACTTTTAGGAATTACAATCCTACTTGCAATTTGTGGTAGTGTAAATATTACAGATATTAGTTTAGCTATTAGTAATTTGGTTCATACACCAGAGGCCAGTGGCGTAGTATTATTTGCATTTAGTTTAATATTCTTCGGATGGTTATATGCATCAGGTTTACCTCCATTTAATGTTATAAAATCTTTAGTATATAGTAAAGCTGAACCATATGGATCCAGTGTTCTTCAGGCAATGAGTTTAATTAGTTTAATTGCATTTATTATAGCAATGTTTAGAATATTCGGTACTCTAGATATATTTAAAGGAGTTATGATTTTCATATCTATCGCTTCTATGATATTAGGCGTATCTATGGCAGCAATGCAAACAGACTTTAGAAGAATGATAGCTTACTTATCTGTTGGAGAGTTAGGTTTTGTAGGGCTTGGTTTCGGTATTGGGGGTAATTTTGCTATTACTGCTGGTTTATTCCAGGGTTTAAATGAAATGATAGTTACTACATTATTATTTATTGGTCTTGGAACTGTAGTTTATTTAACAAATACTTCGGATACTAGAAAATTAGGAGGACTTATAGGTAAAAATACATTTATGGCCATTATGATTTTACTAGGAGGTTTAGCAATGGCTGGAGTACCTCCATTTAATGGATTTAGAAGTAAACTTATGATTGTTGAAGCGGCTTTAAATACTGGTTTTCCTGAAATAGCAGTAATTATTATACTTATAAGTATTGCAACATTCTTTGTATTTGTTAAAGCATTCCATTCCATATTCTTAAAACCTCAACCAAGGGATTTAACATTTATAAGAGATTCCATTCCTAAATCTATACTATTTACTGTTTTAGTATTACTTATTATTTGCTTAATATTAGGTTTGTATCCAGAACTTGTTACTAATCCTATTTCACAATCTATAGGAGGATTATTATGAGTTTTTATGATTATTTCTTAAATTATTTTAAGAATAGATTTTCAAAAAATCAGATTACAAATGAAAATGTTTCAGGTGCAATTTTAGCTGAATTAGTTATAATTTCTTCAACATTAATTGCTGCATTGCTCCTTAGACATATTAGTATAGTTTTAACAGCAGTAGTTATATTAATTCTCCTTGTTTTAATTTTATCTAATTTACCAATTAGTATAAAATTTTTCCAGGAACAGGATGATTCAATAGAAAAAATGACCTTTTATGCTATTCTATGTCTTGGAATAATAGTTAGTTTAGTTTATTGGGGGGGATTATAATGTCAAAATCAATTCGTAACATAATAGCATCTTTAGCAGCTATTTTATTTGCTGTAACTTTATTTGATGCTCTTTTTGATATAAAGCAAATAATCGACCCGGGTATTAGTAAAGTTTATTCAGCTTTAGGGCCTCAAATAGAACCAAATATGGTAACTTTAGTTGTTTTTGATTGGAGAGGATATGATACTTTAGGAGAAGCTTTAATATTAGTTACTGCTGTAGTAATTGTCCTTCTAATCTTTGGTTATGGAAAAATAAAGGAGGGTAAAAATGAGCAGTGAAGATATTAGCCCTATTTTAAAGATTTTTGTATTACCGGTATCATTTATCTTTATTGCTGTTGGAATTTTAACTGTTCTCGGGGGACATATTACTCCTGGTGGTGGTTTCCAAGGTGGTGCTACGATTGCAGCAGGTATAATATTGGTAATTTTAGTATTTGGCTTAAAAAATTCTCCTATTCAACTTTCACATAGATATATATCTATTATAGAAACTTTAGGTGCATTAGGATTTATCGGAATTGGTCTAGTAGGATTATTTTATGGTGGATCCTTTTTATATAATGTAGGGACCGATTTCTATTCAATTATACCTAAGTTTATAGTTAATATTTTCCATTATCCTGATGTAACAAATGCAGGTGCGGTTCCATATTTTAATATTTTGGTTGGTCTTAAGGTATTTGTTGGATTAACGGCAGTCGTAATTGCATTTTTAGGTTTCAAATCTTTAAAAGAGGAGGAAGAGGAAGATGATTAGTTGGGGACCAATAATTTTTGGTTTTATTTTTGGATTAATTGTAGGATTTTCATTTAGAAAGACAGAATATTTTAATAATACTTCTCTTTTAGTTATTTTCATATTTCTAATTATTTTATCTTATTTAGAAGGTTCATTTCCATTTTACACTGACACGTCATTTTCATTAGGCGTTTTAGCTACATCATGTGGCCTTGTTATTGGAAAATTATTATTTGGGAGAAAAGATAACTCAAATATGGATTCATAATGTTTAGGAAGTTAAATCATGTTTTTATCTACAAATAAATGCCAAGGTTTAGGAAAATGTATTAAAGAATGTCCTACAGAGGCTATACGATTAATAAATAATAAAGCATTTAGTTGTATAACTTGTGGAGTCTGTTATCGTGAATGTCCTAACCATGCTATTTATAAGAATAAGTATGGGGGATATGTTGTTGATAGGGCTAAATGTAATGGATGTGGTGTTTGTCAGTTTAATTGCCCTATTGGTAGTATTAAAATTAGTGAAGATGGTAGAGTAAAAGGAATTTGCTCTCGTTGTGGTAGATGTGTTGATTCTTGCGGTATTAATGCCCGAGTCGATGGATTTGATTTAATTAAAGATAAACAATTAAATTATCTTAAATCTTTAGATGCTATCCTTCCAAGTTATAATACACACTGTCCATCAAAAACAAAAGAGGTTTCCAGATTATCAGTTGTAACTAAATATGAAGATTGTACCTTATGTGGTAGATGCCAGTATTATTGTCCAACAGATGCTATTAAATTAAATGTTGATAAGGCAGGAAGTATTTGTAACCATTGTAATGTTTGTGAAGATGTATGTCCTACAGGAGCTATGAAGGATAGAATTATAAATTATGATTACTGTTCATTATGTTTAAATTGTTTAAAATCCTGTCCAAATGATGCAATTTTCATTGATAATTATAAATTAACTATTAATCAATTAAATCAAAAAAATGAGGGAAGTATAATATCTTGTATAAACTGCCAATTATGTGTCGATAAATCTAATACTGAATCATTTAAATTAATGGATAATAAATTAAGATATGATCCGCAAAAAGATATTGATACTTTTAAAAACTTTAATCAAGCAATAGAATCATGTCCAACTTCAAGTTTACATATTAACAATAATAGTATTGTAATAAATAATATTCTTAAGGAAAATTTCCTTGAAGGTTACTGTACTATGTGTGGTAATTGTGTTAAAGTATGTCCAAATAAGGCACGAGTATATGAAACTGTTACTTGGAATGGTAAAGCTAATGATAAATGTATTTCATGTGGAACATGTGTTGAAGTTTGTCCTAAAGATATTATAATCCTTAAAAAAGAAGGTATTGAAGTTAACTTAGATGAATGTATATTGTGTGAAACTTGTGCTGTATATTGTCCTACAGATGCAATAAAGAAATCTACACTAGCTAAAAAAATAGTAATAGATGGATTTAATGATGTTGATTCTAAATTATGTATATATTGTAAATTATGTTTAGATATTTGTAAGGAAGATGCTATTGTTGATAATGGTGATAGTGTAAGTGTAGATGATGATAAATGTATTAAATGTGGAGCCTGTAAGAATATTTGTCCATCAAATGCATTTATATTTGATAGAAATTTTGTAAACAAAAATCAAACATTAGGGTGTTTAAATGGAAAATCTAATTAGAATCATGTTAAATGGAGTTTATACTAACTTCAAAAGGATTTTATTCGCATCAGATAGAGTAACTGATATGGATTTAAGACGAGATGTCTTAAATGGCAATATTCAGCCTGAAAAAAAAGTTGATACTGATGCTTGTATAGGTTGTGGAGGTTGTGCTAATGTATGTCCTACAGGTGCAGTTACTATGAAAAAATTAGATCAAGCAGAATGGTTAGCAGACGGATGGGCTAAAACTGAAGTTCCAGAATTAGATAGTACTAAATGTGTTGTATGTTATTGGTGTCATGATTTCTGTCCAATTTATGCATTATTCACTGAACAAGCAACTATACATCCAAATGCAGTTGGTGAAATTGAGATATCTCCTAATAAATTACTTTCTAAACCATTTAAAATACCTCAAGATAAACTTGAATTTATTTCACAATATTTATCAGATAAAACTGTTATAAAAAATCAGGAGAAAAATAATTCAAATTAATTTAAATAAAAATTATCTATTCACAATTATTTAGGGAGGATGTTATGAGTCTCAAATCATATTCAAGGCAACGGGCTATTCATGTAATGTTAGTATATACAGGTGGATGTAATGGCTGTGATATTGAAATAGTTAATGCAGTTCTTTCACCAAAAATTGATATTGAACAATATAAAGTATTTTTAACATGGAATCCTCGTGAAGCAGATGTATTAGTTGTAACTGGCCCCGTTACTTATCATAATAAAGAACCATTACTAAAAATTTATAATGACATACCTGATCCAAAGTTAGTTATTGCAGCAGGATCATGTGCATTAATGGGAGGGGTTTATAAAAACATTTATGGAGATATTCCTTCTGAAGAAATTGAAGGCCCTGTAGAAAATATTATTCCAGTTGATGCAAAAGTTCCTGGATGTGCAGTCAGACCTCAAGATATACTGGCAGGTCTAATAAGTGTTTTACCAAATTTATTAAATTCAGATTAAAATTATTATTAAAAATTATTATATTGGGAGTAAAAAATGATTGAAGAAAAAATACCTAATCCAAATGGAGAACTTATTGAAACTGAAATATCAATGGGTACAGTTCATCCAGCTGCTTTAGAACCTTATAGAGTCCGTTTTTTCGTAGAAGATGAAATTATTCAAGAAGCAGAGATAACTATTGGTGTTAATCATAGAGGTGTAGAAAGGATTATGGAAGGGCTTCCAGTAGAAAAAGCAAATGCTTTAACTGAAAAAATATGTGGAATATGTTCAAATTCACATACATGGAATTCAGTTTTAACTGCTGAGAAGGGTTTAAATATTGATATCCCTGAAAGAGCTAATTATATTAGAGTTATTATGGGTGAACTTGAAAGATTACATAGTCATTTACTTTATCTTGCTCATGGATGTGAGGTTTTAGGTCATGAAACTTTTTCAATGAGAATATTTTATATTAGAGAAACTGTTATGGATTTACTTCATATGATTGGTGGTAATAGGGTACAGTATGGTGTTTCTATTATTGGGGGAGTTAGACCTAGATGTGAACTTAATGAAATGAGAATACAAAAAGTCGAAAGCGGATTAGATGAATTAGAAAAAAACATTGTTAATTTTTCTGAAAGATTTACTTCTGATCCTATTGTGAACTCCAGAATAGAAGGGGTAGGATATTTACCTCCAAAACAAGCTAGAAAATTAGCGGTTACCGGTCCATCCCTTCGTGCATGTGGTTTTAATTATGATTTAAGAACTGAAATGCCTCAATATGATGATTTTGATTTTAATATTATTAGTTTAGATACCTGTGATGTTAAAGCAAATCTATTAATGAGAGTACTTGAATCTTTTGAATCTATTAAAATAATTAGACAAGCAATTAAAAATCTTCCTAAAGGCCCTATTGCAGATAGAAATTGGGAAATGTTTGATTGTGATTTTATAAAAAGTTATATTGAAGTTCCAAGAGGAATTTGTTATCATTCATTTGCATTAGAAGATGGTAGAGTTAGAGGGTCTGTTATTAGAACTCCGTCTATGGCGAATATTGCTGCTATGCAATATGCAGCTATTGGAAATCATATTACTGATGGTCAATTATGTATTGTACAATGTGACCCTTGTTTTACATGTACAGATAGAGCTTTTGAAATTATTGAATTATAAAATCATGAGGGATTATTATGGTAAATATTACAATTTTATATTCAATTATAATAGCAATTCTAACCTTACTTGTATGTTTTATTATTGGAATGTTCTTACCTGGTGTTGAAAAGAAATATGTACATGCGAGAATTCAACAACGTATTGGGCCTCCTGTAACATCTGTAGGAATTATGGCCCCTATTAAATTTGCATTTAAAGAAAATTTGGATCCACGTTCACCTGCTCCAGGTTTATACAAAGCATTACCTTTTATAAGTTTTCTTTGTATACTTTTGGTTTTATTATTTATTACTCCACAAATGTATTCAGTAGAATTACTTTCTAGTATAATTGCTATTGTAGGATTATTAAAAGTTGAAGAAATAGCATATGTATTCATGGGAGCATTATCCAAATCTGTTATGTCACTTTCTATGAAATTTCCAGATTTGGTTAAAGGTGCAAGTCACACTGATACCATTAGGTCACATATAGAAGATATAAGCTCAAAACGTTCTCTTAGAATGATTTCATATGGGTCTTTTCCATTATATTTAGCCTTATTTGTACCTGTAGTTTGTTCTGGTAGTTTATATATTGGAGATATTATTAAATATCAACAAGTTCATGGTCCATTTATATTTACAACACAAGGTATACTTGCTGCATTTGTATTTTTCATAGGTTATGTTATTTTATTAAACGAGTCTCCATTTAATATAATTGAAGCTGAATCAGATGTTATTCAAGGACCATATATGGAATATATGGCAAAATATAGATCTGTAATATACTTAACTAAAGGACTGTTAATGTTTACACTTTCTGCTTTATTCACTATATTCTTCCTTGGAATTTCTTTAAACATCTTTTCATGGAATATATTAGTGTTTATTATTGTATCTTTATTATTTACTTTATTTATGGGTATTTTCAGTGCTTTTACACCGGTATTTACAAATAGGCAATTTTTACCTGTTGTTTTATTAACAACTTTAATAGGAGTACTTGCAATTGTAATTGGAATTTTAATTTAAAGGTGAAATAATGAAATTTGTTGTAAGAAGTTATCATATCATAAGTTTAGGTGGATATATTGTAGAATGGGATTTTCCATATAGAAACCTAATTGTTGTCAATAAAACAAATGAACCTATAAAAATCGAAATTCCTGTTTTTGATGAAGAATGGATTGAAGAAACTGAAAAACTCGGACTAGATGTTATACCAGTTAAAAATGAGGATAACTATCTAATGATGTATAAAAAGGCTCATTCAGAATTAGATAAAATAAAATCTAACTTATAGTTTATTTTTCTTTTATTCTTTTTTCTTTTATTTTTTTTTTTTTTATAAAATTTTTATATTATTATTATAAAATATAATATATTAGAAATATCAATAGTGATTAAGATGTCTAATTATGCAATAAGTATCAAATCTGTTGAGAAAAAAGGAGTTTTAGAAGAGATAACTGAAATCATCACGGCTCATAATATTAATATAGCTTATCTTAATCTTTTCATTGAACGGGATTCTAAAGGTTCTATTAATCTTGAATTAGAAGATGTTGATGATATAGATTTATTAATTAAAGAGTTAAACAGTTTAGAAAGTGTTTATAGCGTAGAGATTCATCCTTCTCAAGAAGATGTTTTCGGTAAACGTGTAATTATTTATGGTGGAGGTTCTCAAGTATCTCAAGTTGCTTTAGGAGCAATCACAGAAGCAGATAGGCATAATATTAGAGGGGAAAGAATTAGTATAGATACATTACCTGTAGTTGGTGAAGAATCTATTGCTGAAGCAATCAATGCTTTAACAAGAATTCCAAGAGTTAGTGTACTCGTTCTTGCAGGTTCACTTATGGGTGGAGAAATTATAGAGGAGATAAAAAAAGTAAAAGAAGTTTATGATTTAACTGTTTTCAGTTTAAATATGCCTGGTGGAGTTACAGAGGTTTCCGATTTGGTCGTCACAGACCCAATTCAAGTAGGAGTTATGGCTGTAATGCAAGCAGCAAGTACTGCAGTTTTTGATTATCGTAAATTGAAAAAGTCTAATAGAAAATTTTAATATAATACTATTTTCTATTATCTCTTTTAAGCTTTAATTTTTTTATTTTTTTCTTTAATATCTGTGGGTTAATTTTTTTTTCATAACATATTCTAATTAATGATATTAGGCCAATTATTTTATTATAATTGATTAAGTTAGATTTTATTAGTCTTCTAGACAAAGTCCTTTAAATTCACATCTTTCACATTTTTTTTCATCATACTTTACACTAGGAATTTCTTTGTTTATTATTATTTGCCTTATCTGGTCAAGTATTCGAAATAAACTTTTTCTAAGATTTACATCTATAATTACAGGTCTTCTTTCACTTAAATTCACATATTCTACAAATCCTACAAAAACTTCTGTATCAAATTCTTCTTCAATAAGAATAGAATTAAATGCAATTTCAATGGAATCATTATCCCAAACACCTTTAACAGGGGGTGTTGAAGTTTTAAATGTTATAGGGAAATATTTTCCATTAATAATTTCGATTTTATCAGCTATACCACTAATGTTTAATTGTGGGTCTCTAAGTAGGTAACTATACATACTTGTAGGATATATCATTTCTACAATTTTATTACCTTCATTTTGAGTTAGATTCATGTATCTTTTAGCCTTTAGTGCAAGTATTTTAATATTGTAACGTGTTTCATTACTTAAATCATTTTTATATTTTTCTAAATCATCGCTGTCATATTTTTCAGGGTCATATAATTCATTTATCCTGTTATTAATATAATAATTTACATTTTTAAATAGTTCTTTTTCTATTTCTTCAACTTTCATATTATTTTTTGTCCTTTTCAGATTCCTTTGAATTATATCTTGAATTTCAATCCTAATTTCTTTAAGATTTTTTCCGAGTTCATATTGAATATTTTCCATATTTCCATGAATATTATATTGGTAATATAGTTGCATAGGACAGTACATATATGTTTTAATTTTCGTTAAACTAATCATTATATCACTAAATATTTTTATTATTTAAAATATTCTTGTATAATGATATTCACTATCTTATATTTAAATATATAAGTTATAAACACTTATTTATTTTTTAAATCTGTAATTAATTATATTATATCTTTTATTTTTATAATTACCATATATTTTTAAGTATTAAATAGTTTTAGCATTTTTAATATTTTTCAAATTCATAAATATTTTTAATCTTACAATTATTCAAAATTGAATAGAATAATTTACAACAACAAGTTTCATTATTTAATTAAAAGTAGATGTTATATTTTCATCTGTAAAAATAGTTTTTTTAATAGATTACTCATAATTTTCATTTAATGACAAATTATGTCGAATACCCATGTTTTAAAATTTTACATATACATATATACATATATATCATATCATTATGTAACAAATGTTTTAAATAAAAAATAGTTTAGGAAATTATTTTTGCATATTTATTAATAAAGATATAAAATAGATAATATATTTAAAAAAAGGGAAAATAAAATAAATTAGAATAAAATTTAATTAAATCTATTATGATAAGAGAGATATATATTTATTTTAATTGGCTAGCCTTCGAATTCTTTAAGTTTTATGTATTCTCCAATGGATTCTCTTGTTGAACCTACAAGTATTCTGTATATTGGTTCTTGATTATTAGTTACTACTTTTTCAACTTTTCCCCGTGCTATAACCCTTTCACCTTCTAGGACCTCCCCGGCATATGTATGGGTTAAGGATGCAAGTTGAGTAATTTCTTCTTTAATACCATCTAAATATTCAACATCAGAAATTTCATATACTGCAGGATTATCCATTGATTTAAGATCACTTGTAATGGTACATTCTATTTCAGATATTCCTAAAGGGATATATCTGGTATCACCATATTCTCCTTCAACTTCATTCATATTTCTTGTACATAAAATATCAAATAGTGTTCCTCTTATAACGCCTCTATTAAATTTTCTAGATTCATACCAACAGAATTCCTCTTTTGTAAGACTATCATCTTTAATTCTTTTTTCAAATAAATGTTGCCAGAATTCATTTTGTATAGGGTTTAAGATTATTTTTCTTTTATTTGAACCTTCTCCAACTTCTACTTCCCTATCATGATATTTTTTAAAAGCATTTATTGCTTTTTTATGATTTTCAAGACCATATACAACAAAATCTAAATCTGATATTTCAGCTTTCTGAAGTCCTGGACAGGTAGAACCTGAAATACCTAAATGGTCGTAATCGATTCCTCCAATATAATAGAAAAAGTCAGATAAATCTATTAATTTTTCTCGAATATCATCTGAAATTTTATTGTCCTTTCCTTCTCTTATTATTTTTAGTCTATCCTCTGGTCTTATAATCTCATCAACTTTGTCTATGGGAACTCCCATCATAGTAACATTAGCTACTTCTGAATGATATAAATATTCTGGATGATTTTCTTTTAAATAAGCAAAGGCTTCATCTGATCCTACTTTTGAATATCTTTGGCCATTTTTTTCTCTATCTCCATTTTCATCTGGAATATATCTTAAAAAAGATATAATTCTATTATCTGGATGAAGGTAGTTTGTAGATGCAAAATACATATCATCTGTAGAGTGTATAAAATCTCTTGTTCTAACTTCCATTATTACCACTTTAATTCATTCATTCCTAAATGTTATTATGATTATTAATAGTATATATTTATTAGATTATTTAATTATTATATCCATTTTATTATAAATTATATTATAAATTTTATTATTTGAAATAATCTTTAAACGAGCTAATTTTTTAAATTTTAATAATCTTTGTAAAATATTATAATTTATAATATGTTTAAAAATTAGTGCTTATATTCAAAAAAATGTATGATAAATTTTAGAAAAAAAAAAGAAATAAAAAAATTATAGAATAAAATAAAATATTTTATTTTATCCTGAAACAACTCTAATTAACTTTGCACGTAAGTCAACAGTTTTATCATAACCGCATACTGCACAAAAGTCTGCATCACATCCTCCAGCATAATGGTCTTTACTTGTACCACTTCCACAGGTAATTTCACCTTCATATACATGTTTAGGATTCCAGGTTAATTTACCTATTTTTTCACAGAACGGACACCAATTAACATAAGTTCTTGTATAATTTTTATAGACAAGTTTACCTTTTTCCATCTCATAATAACAATGTAAACATGAAGGTTTACCTGAGACTGTTATTGTTGGAAGGCCTAAAGCTTTGACTTCTGTTTTTGTTAATGTCATTCCAGATTTAAGTTCTATAACTTTAATTGTACTTTTTCCACTACTAGGCTTATATTCTCCTTCATCAGGGCTTTCAAATTTGAAAGAGATACTGTAAGATCCAGCTTTTAAATTCTTAGAGATAGCTAGACTTATCTGCCCATTATTATCTGTGGTTCTTATAGCATTTTTACCATTATATGTAATGGTAACATTCTTATTTGCAAGTCCTACATTATTTTTAGCATTAACAAGGCTAATAATAAAGTTTCCACTATTACCTTTAAGTAAATATAATGCCTCTCCACTTATTTTTGTTCTAATTCTTGTATCTACATTAACAGTTAATTTACTTGAACCACTTGCAGATTTGTAATATTTGTCTGATGTGGATTTGTATGTAATTGTGTAATTACCAGGGTCTGTATTAACTTTAACTTTTGCAATCCCATTGGAATTGGTTTTTGCTGTTAAATTTAAATTATTTACATTAAATGTAACTGTTTTTCCAGATAGAGGGTTCTTATTTTTATCTGTTAATTTTACCTGATAATATTCATCATTATATTCTATAATACTTGCATCCTTTCCTTCGATATTTGTTTTACCTTTATTAACTGTTACAGTTATATTTTTTTGGGCTGTTTTAAGATTTGCAGAGCCTTCATAATAAATCATTGTCTTATAATTTCCAGGATCTAATTGGATATGTAATGCTATTTCTCCTGTATTATTAGTTACTTTTTTATAAGTTTTTTTATTAATTGTAGTATAAAGCACAGTATTTTTTATAGGCTGATTATTAGCATTATAAAACTTAATTTTTATTGCTGCTTTTGAAGGGCAACTAGTATTACTATTAGAAGCTTTAATATATGTTTTACCTTTTATAACACTAATAACAGTATTTTTACTTGAACCGTAGTATTCATCTTCATTAAAAAATTTTATATATGTACTATATTTTCCAGTATTTTGGGCAATTTTAAATCTAGCGACTCCATTTTCATTTGTTTTAGATTTAATACGTTCGCCATTAATATAGAGATAAACATTTTTATTTGGAATTCCCACTCCTTTTTGGTTTAATAATCTCACTGTATAGTTTTGACCAAGTCCATATCTAAAACTTTCACTTTTAGCATGTAGGATAGTTTTTATTTTATAAACATAAACATCAATACTTTTACTTACAGCTTTGTAATTATTTCCACCTTTATAGCTAATTTTTGTAGGATATTTTCCAAGTTTAAGCTTACTAACCCCTAAACTAACATTACCCTTTTTATTTGTCTTTTTTTTATAAGTTTTACCATTAATTTTAATAAAAATATTTGTATTAACTAAAGGATTTCCATATTTATCTTCAAGTAATATTATTAAATTTTTCCCAGATTTATACACTATTTTATTGTTGGATACAACAATTTCTGGTTTAGTTTTTAAAACATTAATTTTAGATCCTCCAAAACAACCAGTATAATTTTCATTTCCATAATATTGGTAAGTAATCCTATAGGTATCTACTGGTAAATTAATCAATAGTTTAGCTATTCCATTTTTATCAGTAGTTTGATTATAGACCTTTTTATTAATTATAAAAGTAATATTCTGATTAACTAATGGATTTAGATTTTTATCTAATAATCTTACTTTATAATGAGTGCCGCTTTTATAATTAAAATTAGTATCATTTCCTTCTATTTTTGTAGATATTTTTCCATCTTCATCCATTGCAGATTGTGATGGTATATTTGTAGGAGTTTTTGGAGAATTGTCAACAGACGGGGGTTCAATGTTTGAAGTTTTATCATTTAATAGGGGATTTGCATTTATTTCATTATTATCATTGTTTTCCCCTTTTAATGCAAAATTTTCATTATTCAATATATTATCAGCATTCGTTTCAATTTCACTAGATTGATATAAATTATTTTCATATTTTAAATTATCATCTTCCATATTTACAGTATTTATATTATTATCTGATGCATTAATCGTTGTTAAACTAAAACATAGTATAAAAATTGCTAATAGTGTTATAAACAATGTTTTTTTATAAATCTTAATAATTACACCTCAATTTTTTCCAATGATGTTTAAAATATTTTAAAATCACATTAATTAATTTGAATATAATTTTAAAATTATTTTTTTTTAAACATTTATTGATTTTTAAATATTTTTTCCTATTTTTTTTAATTTTTTAAATCCATAATTATTTTAATATGTAATTTTATATAAATGTTTTTAAATTCAAAATAATGGGTAATTTAGTCTTTTTTAATCATAAATTCTCATATTTATTATTTTTTTTTTAAATTAATAAAAAATTATCAATATTCAATTTAATTTTTCTTAATTTAATTATATAATCTATGTTTTTTATTTTTTTCTTATTTTTAACTATTCTCTTAAATATTTATATAATATCTTATTTAAGAGTAATAATATAATATTAAACTTATTTAAATAGAATTAAACTATTTTATAATAATTTAGTCTTATTTAATCTTTATTTTATTAATTTTATCTATTATTCAGTTGATTTTTTTATCAGTTTATTTTTTCATAAACATATTTTATAAAATAGAAAATTTTATTTTATATATAAAATTTATATTTTTAAAAACAAGTTTTAGGTTAAAAATAATTTTAGAGTATTGGAATTTTTATACTTTCTAAAAATAAAGAATAATTATATTTTCAAATCTAAACTAATATATTATATTAGATATAATAATTATATTTTTAAATATATTAAATTTTAAAATTAATTTTTTATTTAGTAGTCTAATTGTGATTTTTATGTCAATAATCCATAAGCATATTAATGAGAAATTTCCATATGATGGAAGTCAAATAGACCCTTTATGGGCTTTTAGAGAATTTAATATTAAAGGATCTTCAATTATTTCTTGGAGAGGACCTATGAATATAAGTCCAGAGAATATTAAAGATTTTGCAGATATAGATACTGAGATAAAATCAGATGAAATGTTTCATATAATATCTGAATTTTTTGATTGTCAACCGGCAAATATGGAAATTGCATATTTACGTCAAAGATTATTAATACTAATATTTTATGAAAAATTATCTAAATTAGGTGTTCTTATAAAGCGTGAAGGTGATGACATTTATATAGAAGATAGAAAATTAAGTGTTTGTATAGCATCTTCTTCCATTAGTTCTATGAAAATCCATTTCGCACTAAATATACAGGATAAGGGAACTCCTTCTAATATTAAAACTATAGGTTTATTCGAAATTAATGACTATCAAGGTAATCTTGTTTTTAATAATGATAATATATTGAATTTTTTCTTTGATTTAATTGAATCATATATTAACGAATTAGAAACCATACAGTTGGATATTAGCAAAACAAAATTATTAGGATTTTAATTTTTAAAGTTTAAATATTGTAATTATTATATAATGCATTTTTTAATATATATAGAATATTTAATATAAATTATTATTGGATAAATTATTATTCCTTGTATACTTTAATTATATAGTTAAATTATTATAGTTATATTAATTATTTATATAACTCCAATATAATATTAGTTTAATATTATTAAATTATTATTAATTAGATGCTAATTGTTTGATTTATAAATATTAATTAGCATACTATATTCATATGCTTTAAGAGTGTTTACTTATTAATTATTATTAACTGTTTTCTATAGCTAATTTTAATTATATTAATTTTTTTTAAAGGTGTAACTTATGAAAATATTGATAAATGGAATTAATGCAGGTTTACGATTTTCCGCAGCACATATAATACCTGCTCATGAAACATGTGGATGTATTCATGGTCATTCTTATTTTGTAGATATTGAAATTAAGGGTGAAAAAGAAGGGGAATATAATTTTGTGGTGGATTTTAAAATAATTAAATCTATTGTAAAAGAATTATGTTATAGTTTAGATCATAGACTTTTAATACCTATATATAATGATAAAATGGATTTTAAAGGTATGGATAAAGATGATTTATCTATTGAAAGTTTTCTTAAACATGATTCTATACAATTTAAAATTGAGGATAAAGTATATACTATACCAAAAGATGATTGTGTTTTACTTCCTTTAAAATATAGTTCTGCAGAATCATTATCTGAATATTTTGTTGAAAAGTTGTATGATGCTCTTAAAAATCATAAAAATATTAAATCAATCAGCGCATGTGTAAATGAAGGTATAGGGCAAGGTGCAATGTTTACCAAAAATTTATAAATTATTTTCATCTTATTATTAAATTTGATTATTTAAAAAATATTAAATCTTTATAGGAATATTATGTTAGAAGCTCCAATTGTTGAAATATTCTCTAGTATTCAGGGAGAAGGTCTTTTCGTAGGTAGAAGACAAATTTTTGTAAGATTTGCTGGATGTAATCTTGATTGTAATTATTGTGATACTGGAAGTAGTAAATCAAAAGAAAACGGTATTTTAAATACTGTAGATGATGTAGTTTGTAAAATTAATGAATTAAAAACAGATGATTTACATTCAGTATCTTTTACAGGTGGAGAACCTTTACTTTATGGGAATTTTATAAAGGAAGTTATTGACAAAATAGATGTTCCTTCTTTCCTTGAAACTAATGGTACTTTACCTGTGGAGATTAATAAATTAGATAATTTAGATTATGTATCTTTGGATATTAAATTAGCTCAACATTTTGATTCTAATTATAGTGAAAAGATTTTAATTAATGAAATTAAATCAGTAAATATATTAATAAATAAATCTATAAAAGTATATTGTAAGATAGTTGTATTTCCAAATACAAGGTTAAGTACAATTGAAAAATTAGCAAAGACTTTAAAATATAATATTAATAATAGTCAAAATGTATCTGTAGTCATTCAACCGGTAAGTCCTATGGAATTATGGAAAAATGATAAAACTCATTTATTTGAGATATCTCAAGTTATGGGTCAATATATGGATGTTTTAACTATTCCTCAATTACATAAGTTTATGAATATTGAATAAAATAATTATTATTTTAATTTTTTTTAAAAATATGAGGTGTGTTCTATGAAAAATATAAACTCAAAAAGCTTAAAAAGATCTAGAAATAGGGGATCTGTCGAACGTGAATCAAAACTATCTGAACATGATGGAGATGTTATGACTTTGGTAAAAAAAGATGTTATATCAGTACCTCCAACTAAATCTATTAAAGACACTGCAAAAATAATGATAGAACACGAATTTAGAAGAATACCTGTTACTGACCCAGGTTCTGGCAAACTTTTAGGAATAGTAACAAGTATGGATATTTTAAACTTTTTAGGTGGTGGAGATAAATATAATATTATTAAATACAAATGTGATGATAATTATCTCTCTGCAATTAATGAACCTGTTAAAGAGATTATGACTCGTGGTTTAATCACTATGAATCATAAAGCTAATATCCGTGAAACTGTTAAAGCTATGGTAGATAATCATGTAGGTGCAATGCCTATTGTAGATAAAGACAATAAATTAGTTGGTATTGTAACTGAAAGGGATTTTGCATTTGCATTAGGTGGTGTTTTAACTGATGAATTGGTTCAAGACTTTATGACTACTGATGTTATTACAGTAACACCAGGTACATCTATTGATTATGTTACTAAATTTATGGTAAGAAATAGTTTTAGAAGATTACCTATTGTAAGTGAAGATGAGGAGATTCCTGATAAAACTCCTGAAAAATTAAGAGGAATCGTAACAAGTCATGATATTTTAAAATTCATCGTGGATAAAAAAATATTTTCTCAAATGACTTCAATCAAGGCTAGTGAAATTTTAGACGATTTTAAAATTAGTGAAGTTATGTCTCAAGGTGCAAGAACTGTTGAACCATTAACTAAACTTGGTGATTTTTCTAAATTACTTAAAGATGCTAATATTGGTGGTGTACCAGTAGTTGAAAATGAAGAACTTATTGGAATTATCACTGAAAGAGATATTTTAAAGGCAATTAACGGAAATTAAATTTCTTTTTATTAGTTATTTAATTAATAATTAATTTTAATTTCTTTTTATTTCATTAATTTATAAAATTTAATTTTTTTTTTTAAAAAAATTTTATTATAAACTTGGGAGAGATTTTATGCAAATTAAAAATATCATGACTGAAGATTTAATAACTATTAATAAGGATCAAAATATTTTAGATGCTTTAAAATTACTTAGAAAAAATAAAATATCTAGATTACCTGTAGTAAATACTAATCAAGATAATGAAAAAGAATTAGTAGGTATTGTTTCTGAAAGGGATATTGCAAATAAATTAGGTTCATCTAAAATTGATAAATTATCTCCATCTAATTTACACATATCTTCTGTTATGGTAAAAGATATTATATCTGTAGATAAATCAATGGATTTAGTTGAAGTTGCTAATATTATGTTAGAAAATGGTATTGGTTCTGTTCCAGTTCAAGATGATGATATGATGATAGGTATTGTATCTAAAGCAGATTTTGTTAGTTTATGTGTCAGTAAACCCTATGAAAAAATTACTGTTGGGGAAGTAATGACAAAAAATGTGATTTCTGTTTCAATGGATGATAGATTAATCCATGCAAGGCGTGTAATTATAGATAATAAAATAGGTAGGTTACTTGTAACTGCTGATGCAAATAATGAACTTGTTGGAATAATTACTTCAAAAGATATTATTAGAGTTTTACTAGACTTTAAAAAACATACTCCTGAAAAATATCAAAAATCACAAATTAAAAACTTATTTGTTGATGATATAATGTCCGAAAATGTTTCAGCTGTTTCCAGTGAGGATACTATTGCTGATGTTGCAAATCAGATGATGGAAACAGGATTTAATGGATATCCTGTTATAAATGATAATAATGAAGTAATTGGGATTATTACACAAACTGATTTACTTGCTCTTTGTGCAGATATAGAGTAAATATAAAAATATTTTTTCAATATCTCTTTTTTTATTTTTTTTAAATTTTTGGAGGGTTTCTTATTTTAAATATAGCTTTTTTAGGCCCTAAAGGCACTTTCACTCATGAAGCTACAAGTAAATTAGTATCAGTTATAGATGAGGACATTGATAATATTTGTTTAAAGGATTTTGATACTATTAATAATGTTATGGATGCAATTACTTCTGGTGATTGTATAAAAGGGGTTGTTCCTATTGAAAATTCACTTGGAGGACCTATAAACATTACATATGATTTACTTTCACATGATTATGATTTAAAGATTGAATCCGAAATTATAATAAATATTAATCATAATTTATTAGCTCCAAAAGGAGTAAAAATAGAAGATATTACTGATGTTTATTCTCATTATCAGGCGTTAGTTCAATGTCATAATTATCTTGAAAAAATGGGTTTTAAGATACATCCTACATCTAGTACTGCTTATGCTGCTAAAATTATTCAAAAATCTAAAAATGTTTCTGCAATAGGTACCTTAAAAGCTGCTGAATTATATGATCTTCATGTTTTAAAAAAAAATATTCAAGATGCTACAAACAACCAAACAAGGTTTATAGTATTGTCCAATAATGATAGTAATAATAGGATAAATGTTAAAACAGCTATAGTTTTTTCTCTTTATGAAGATAACCCTGGAGGTTTATATGGTATTTTGGGTATTTTTGCCGAATTTAATATTAATTTAACTAAAATAGAATCTAGACCATCTAAAAAATATTTAGGAGATTATATTTTCTTCATAGACTTTGAAGGCCATAGAAAAGATGAAAACATCTCTAAAATCCTTACTTTAATTGAAAATAACACTTCCTTTTTTAAAGTTTTAGGTTCTTATTATTTAATAGAATAATTTCTTATTATATTAATTCAACAATTTTTTTAATTATTTTATACTATATGGATAATTAATACTTGAAATCGCTTGTAAGGAATCCTATGATTAGTTTCTATACAAAAAATAACTTAAAGACTTAAAAATGTTTATATAAACATACAGTTTTACTTTTTTAAATATTATTATTTTATAAAATTAATAATTTTACAAAATATTTATTTTTTTCATAATAGTTTTATATCTTAAAAGATATATATTAAATAAATAATATTTTATATTTAGAAATTTTTTTTCATTTAAAATTTATTTAGGTTGATGGTATTATTAATCCAGATAAAGAAAAACTTATTAAGATTATGAAAGAACTTAAAGCTGATCATCAGGCAGGTAAAATTTCTGATGAAAAGTATAGACAGCTTTCTAGACAATATATGCTTAAATTAAAGAATATTGATGCATCTAGTAGAATTCGAACTATGCAAGGTAGACCAAATTCTTTTAATCAACCACATAATTATAGACCAGATAAGAGAGCTGCAGAATTAAGTAGAAGAGAAGATGAAAAATTAGTAAAAAAATATGTTGTTAATCCTAGAACAGGTAAAAGTAATAAATCTAAAAATAAAACATCTAATAAAGGTAAATATGCTATTATTGCAACTATATTTTTAATTTTTGCGTTTACTACAGGGATTGGCTTTGGAATGGTAAACTTTGATTTCCAATCATCAAATACAAACTCTTCAGTACTCGTTGCAGATTCTGCATTTCCTATAGAATTAAATAATGTTTCTACTTTAAATTCAAGTACCACATCTCCTTCTGCAAAAACAGATAGTTCTTCAACTACATCTATTAGTCCTAAATCTTCATCTGGTTCATCAACTGATACTCCTATTAATCCAGATGATGATTCTGGTAAAGGTGGGGGTTCTGATTCTGGTAAAGGTGGAGGCTCTGATTCTGGTGGTGATGATGAGCATGATTCTAATAAAGTTAGTTGAATTAGAGTTAATTAATGAATTTTTTATTAATTATTAATTATTTTATTATGGTGAGCTTATGAGAAAATCTGTTTTATTTATTGGCCTAGTTATAATAATTTTATTAGTTTTTGTAGCTATTGGTTTATCTAATTTTGAAAAAAGTCAAACAGACACTAATCAAACTGAAATACAAACAGTATCTCAAAATGGTGTTGTAATTAAATTTCCTTCAGATTGGGTTGTTGCTCAGGCTATGAGCAATGATAGTGTTATTGCAATTACAGATTTAAAATCTATTGATAACAGTTCAAAGATGGGTAGTGTAAATGTCAATATTGAATGTAGGCAATTAAATGGAAGTTCAGTGGATACACTTTTTAATAAAACCTATTCTACCTTACTTGCAAATGATTCAAATCAAATAATTTCCTTAGGTAATTCATCATCATTTTCCAATGAAAATTCTCTTGAAGCTGATTATATAAGTGATCTTGATTCAGAACCTAAACAGCATAAAGCGATTTGGGTTGAAAAACAAGACCAAGTATATGTGATTTTATTCACTGCCCCTGTAAATAAGTATAATAGTGAAGAAAAATACTTTGATTTTATCTTATCAAATATTAAAATTAATTAACAATTCAAATATAATTATATTTAATAAGTTTATAATCCCTTATTCATTAATAATGGAGGATTAAAATCATGATAATATTATGTGTTACAGGTAGTATTGCAGCTACTAAATGTGTACAACTCGCTAGAGATTTAAGAAGAAATGATATTGAAGTTAAATGTTTTATGAGTGATGCAGCTTGTGATATAATTCATCCAAATTCTATGGAATTTGCAACTGGCCAAGAAGTTATAACTAAATTAACTGGGGATATTGAACATGTCAAATACTCTCAAGAGGATTTGATTTTAGTTGCACCAGCTACAGCTAATGTAATCAGTAAATTTGCATATAAAATATCTGATAATCCTATTAATACATTACTTATTACAGCATATGGTCATAATACTCCTATATTAATGGTTCCTTCAATGCATGATTCAATGTTTTCAGCAATTAGTGAAAATCTTGAAAAATGTAAAAAAGAAGGTATTCACTTTTTAGACCCTAAAATGGATGAGGGTAAAGCTAAATTTCCAGATATTGAAAATATAGTCTTAGAATCATTAAGATTAATTAATTTAAATAAAGATTAGAAGAAGGTTTCTATGTCTAAATCACTTGTAGGTAAGAAAGTTTTAATCAACTTAGGTGGAACATATGAGCCTATAGATCCTATAAGAGGTATATCAAATAAATCTTCAGGTAAAATGGGTTTAGCACTTGCAAAAGAGGCATATATTAGAGGTGCTGATTTAACATTAGTAGTTGCTAATGTGGATATTAAAATTCCATCTATTTTTAATCAAATTCATCTTGAAACAACATCAGAGATGATTGAATGTATTAAAAAATTAATTCCTGACTATGATATTTTTATTGCGACTGCAGCAATCAGTGATTTTGAACCTATTGAAATGGAGGAAACTAAGATTTCTTCTTCCCACTCATTATTTTTAGAATTTAAGCCTGTAGAAAAGATTATCAGACAAATTAAAAAAATTAATAAAGATGTTTATTTAGTAGGGTTTAAAGCTAAATATAATATAAGCGAAAAGGAATTAATTGACGATGCAAAATCACAAATTGAAATGGCAGGTTCTAATCTTGTTGTTGCAAATGATTTAGCACATACAGGTTGTGGTTTCGGTTCAGAAACCAATGAAATAATTTTATTTAAAAACAATGGACAGTTTAGAAAAGTCCCATTATCATCTAAAAATGTTTTAGCATCATTAATCTTTGATGAAATAGAAAAAGACTTAGAATTTTAATAAGTAATCATTAATTTTGCTCTTTATTATATTCTTATATTTTTATCTTCTTATTTTAGTTTTTTAGCTTTTTATAATATTTTTTTTTATTAATTTTAATTTTTTTTTAAAGAATTTTTTTACAATTATTATATGATTTTTATATAAATTATTTTTTTAAACTTGTAATTTTGATGATTTATCCATAAAATGATTAAAAAATTAGTAATACTTTTTCATGTTTATTTATAGTCTAAATTTTTTTCATATATAATAATTTTTTTTAAAATAAGATAAATTAAAGAGTTAAAAATAGTGTATTTTTAAAAATAAGTTCAATCCTCTAGATATTAAGTGATAGTATTTCCCGTTGAGTGAATTTTATCTAGAGGCGGTCTTTCGAACTAATCTTTATATTGCATTAGCAAATTATATTATAATTTTAATACTATAAAAAGGTATCAATAGTAATACTTTTTTCATTTTTTTAGCTTAATTTTATTTTAGATATAATAGTTTAATTTTCCATATACCATTATATTTATTTTTCAATAAATTTTTTAGTATAGTAATAAATTATTTTTTTTTCTACACTTAATTTCTACACAAGTATTTTTTATATAAAATATTAATTTAATTATAATAATTAGATTATATTAATTTATTTTTTAAAATTTCATGTTTTTCAAAGTTTTTCTTTTAAAATTTTTTTAAAACTATATTTTTTTATATTATTATTAAAAAAATATTTTTAATTTATATTTTATTTTAAAAAGACTTTTTAACAATTAAACAAATATGATCTTTTTCATAAGGTTCTAATTTAATTTTTTCAATAATAGAATATCCATTACTTTTTAATATTTTTTCTTGTTCTTTAAAAACGGTTTTAGGTTTAATATTAACATTAATACTTCTAGATTTTATCATGAATATTCCTTGACCATCATCTTTTAAAAAAAGATTCATATTATCAATAAATAATTTTGTTTGACTTGCTTGTGCTACATCACAGTAAACAAGATCTACTTTTTCAATATTATTTAAATATTCTTTAGGTTTAGTCGCATCATTTAAAAGTGCTACAATATTATTTCTTATTTGGGATAAACGTGAAAGTTTTCTCATACTTACAGGTGAAAATTCAACAGCATAAATTATTCCATTTTTTACTAAGTCAGATATGTGGGATACAGTTGTTCCAGTTGATGCCCCAAGATATAAAATTTTTGAATTTTTATCTAAGTTTATTTTACTTAAACCATTATGTAGTGCTGCTGATAGTTTAGACCTGTTAGGATTCCATATTCTATATTCAATACTTGATTCTTCATCAATTATGAGTTTTTCACCATATACTCTTTTAGACGGAATGCTATTTATTGTAGCTATTTCATCATCAATTTTAAATATATCCATCGTATCCCTTTTATTTCATTTTTTTTTTAATAAATTTTATCATTTAATATTTTTAAACTTTAATCTATTTTTTAATTATTATTTACTTGTATTTCATGTTTTTAAAAATTTACTCTTTAATAAGTATTTATTTTTAATTTACTATTTTCTATGTTTTCTACTGCGTCTTTGTTTTTTAGTTTTTTTATGATATTTGTCTTTTCTAGATTTCTTTTTAGATTTTGTTTTATTTTTTGATTTTGTTTTTTGATTTTTTGTTTTCGGAAATGGATTATCCTTATTGATTTTTTCAAGTTCCTTTTCAAAATCTTCCTTTAATGTAGTATCAATCTCTTTTGTGTAAACATCTTTTCTAACAGCAAATGTAATTTTTAGTGAAAGTTTTCTTGCAACTTTTCCCCGTATCCAATAATTGCTTCCTCTAACATATGGACTTTGATAAATTAACCCATGTTTTGGAGGATTTTCACCAGTTTTTAAATGTCTAAACATTGCCTTTTCTGCACCTATAATCTGTATAGTACTTGCAGATAATGTAGAAAGTCTTTTAAGACTTCCAATATGTGAGATTAATTTTGCACCTAAACTTGCACCTATAAGATTTTTAAGATTCGGTGCTAATGTAGTCATTTTACTATCAATATATTTTTCAATATTTACTCTTGAGGATTGAAGTGATTTTAAAGATTTTGCAAAATCATTTAAAATTAATATGTCCTCTTGTTTTAAATCTGCACCATTACTTGTTAATATATCCTTAAATATATCCGGATTATCTTTAATTGCTTCTTCACGACTGGAATAATCTGATATTAGTTTTATATAACTTTCATTATTGTGTATGGTTTCAATTTCTGGAAAGTAAATTGTTTCCCATTGACGAATTCTTTCAATTAATTGTGAAATACTTTCATCAATTTCATCTATGGAATTTATTGCCTGGATTAATAGTTTATCTTCTTCTTGTGAAGCTTCTTTCATCTTTAAAATTGAAAGTTCATTATGTATATTGACTATTTTTTCTCTATAGTCTTCATAATTTTCAATATAATTTATTTCTTTTAGTATATTTTCCATATTCTCTCTTAAATATTCTCCACCTTTACTTGGAATTTGAATATGGATTTTTTCATAATTTTTTAAGTCTTTATAATCTGAAAGTCTTTTATTTGTCTCAATTATAATTTTATCACATTCTGGTGCATTTTCAATAATATTAATTTCTTCATCATTTAGAAGGTTATTCATATTATTATAAATTTTTGAGACAATCTCATTTTCATTATATAGAACATAATCATTTAATTTCAAATCAGAATCAAATGATAAAAAACCACCAATACAATTTGTTATATAAATTTCCATAATAATATTTTAAATATACATTATTATAAATTTTACATAAATTCATATTTTAGAATTATATCTTAAACAATATAATTTTATATTTATTTTATATTTTTACATCATTTAGAATTTTATAGTAATATAATTTTTTGATAAATTTTTCAATTATTAGATTTATTATTAATTACTTTTTAACTATAAGTTTTAGATAAATTTCTTAGATTATTGGCACTTTCAAAAACTTATGTGATTTTAATTTTTACAAGTTACACAACCCAAAAATTATCCATCGATTTATGATTTATTTTTAATTTAAAAATTTAAAAAAATGGAAATAAAAGTTATCACACAAGTTTTTGAAAGTGCCAGATTATTACATAATTATAAATTAAATAGTATCTATAATTATTAATGTTTAGTATTATTCTAAATAAAATTATTATATTATCAATATTTTAGGTAGTTAATCATGTTAGAATGTGAAATTTGCCAAGTAAAACTTAAAAATCCATTAATGTTAGCTGCTGGTATTATGGGAAGTAATGCTAGTAGTCTAAATTGGATTTTACGTTCAGGTGCAGGAGCAGTTATTTGTAAATCTTTTTCAAAAGAAGCAAATCCTGGTTATCATAACCCTACTACAGTTGAAGTTACAGGGGGAATATTAAATGCAATAGGATTATCTTCTCCAGGTGTAGATGTTTTTAAACAGGAGCTTGAACAGGTAGAGCCACTTCCAGACCAGGCTTCCATTGCATCTATATATGGAGCAACTCCTGAAGAATTTTCTTCCCTTGCAATGGATGTAGAAGATTTAGTTAGTATGATAGAGTTAAATGTTTCATGTCCTCATGCAATGGAAGGTTATGGTGCATCAATAGGAGAAGATCCAGTTTTAACAAGTAAGGTTGTAAGTGCAGTTTGTGAAAGTGTAGATATTCCTGTGATTGTAAAGTTAACTCCTAATGTTACAGATATAAGGGTAATTGCAAAATCAGCAGAAGAAGCAGGTGCAGATTGTTTAAGTTTAATTAACTCTTTAGGTCCTGGGATGAAAATTGATATTGTAACGGGTAGACCTATATTAAAAAATCAATTTGGTGGTATGAGTGGTCCTGCAATTAAACCAATTGCAGTTAGATGTGTTTATGATGTTTATCAGACTGTTGATATTCCTGTAATTGGTGTTGGAGGAATATCTAATTATGAAGATGTTGTTGAATTTTTATATGCTGGAGCATCTGCAGTTCAAATTGGAACTTCTATAATGAATGAGGGTGTAGAAATATTTACTAAAATATCTGAAGGATTAGAAGCTTTCATGAATGAATATAATTTTAATTCCATTAGTGAAATGGTAGGATATGGACATAAAGATTAAGGTGATTAGATGAATGTTCCGAAGGTTTTAAAAATTAAAAGAATAGTTACACAAACACCTACAATTAAAAGTTTTTATTTTGATTGGGATATGGATGAGGATCTTCCATCTCCAGGGCAATTTTTAATGGTATGGAATTTTAATGATGAAAAACCAATGTCTATATCATCTATTGATTTGGAAAATAGTGAAATAGGTATAACTGTTAAAAATATTGGTCAATTTACTGGTGAAGTTCATAATTTAAATGTTGGTGGTTATTTAGGTTTAAGAGGGCCATATGGTCATGGGTTTAATATTCCTAATAATAAAAAAATATTAGCTATTGGTGGAGGAGTAGGAATGGCTCCAATAGCAGCATTTACAGATGCTGCACTTGAAAATAATAAGGTTGATGTTGTATGTGCTGCAGTTACTAAAAATGAACTATTATTTGAAGATAGATTAATTGAATCAGGTGCAGATGTATATAATGTTACAGATGATGGTTCATCAGGATATAAAGGATTTGCAACAAATAGAACAACAGATTTACTAGAGTCTAATACATACGATTTTGCAGTTGTATGCGGTCCAGAGGTTATGATGAAACCAATATATGATATTCTAGAAGAAAATAATATTACTTCAGATTATTCTCTTGAAAGATATATGAAATGTGCTATAGGTATATGTGGTCAATGTTGTGTAGATAAAACTGGCTGGAGAATCTGTAAGGAAGGACCAGTTTTTAATGATAAGGATATAAAATTTATTACAGAGTTTGCCAATTATCGCAGAGCTCCTACAGGAGAGAGGATTTAAAATTTTATTTTTTTAAGTGATAAAATGAGTATTAATATTCAGGATAAACTTTCTATACCTATATTGATAATTATATTTTTTATAATTGTATCAATATTTATTTTAACACCTATTTTAAATATGGTTGTTTTAAGTATTATTTTAGCATTACCAGTTAAACATCTTGCAAAAAAAATCGAAAGGAAAGTAAACTCCCCTACATTTTCAAATATTGTAGGAATGTTTTTAATAGTGATTCCAGTACTTTTAGTTCTTTTCTTTTTACTTTATCAAACTGTAGATATAATTTCATCATTTTTAATTAATACTGGTGGTATTTCATCATTTAATCTGAATAGTTTAAATAATATTATTTTTTCCCATTTACCTTCTCAATATAATGGTTTAAGTCAGACAATATCAAATATTATTTTAAATTCATCTAACACTCTTTTAAAAGGTGTATTAAATTATATCGTTAGTTTTTTAAAAAATATTCCAGATATTTCAGTACAAATTTTAATCCTTATATTTTCAACATTTTACTTTGCTCGTGATGGAGATAGGTGCTGGGATTATATTTTTGTATTTATTCCGGAAGATAAACATGGATTTTTTGATCATATGTTTAATCAAATAAAAGAGGTTTTAAAAAGTATATTCTATGGTCATTTCTTAACAAGTGTAATTATAGGTATTATAGCATTTATTGGATATGGTCTATTAGGTTATCCTTATCCTATTTTTTTAGGAATTTTAACTGGTTTATTCCAATTAATTCCTGTTATTGGTCCTTGGCCTATTTATTGGACTTTAGCTATATGTGATTTATATAATGGTAATTATCCAAGGGTTGTATTAGTATTTATGGTTGGTGCCGTTTTATCTTTAAGTGATATGTATATTCGTCCAGCTATTGCAGGTAAATATGCTGAAATACATCCTTTAATTTTACTTTTAGGTTTTGTCGCAGGTCCTTTAGTATTAGGAATAGTAGGTTTTATTTTAGGACCTTTAATTTTAGGAGTAGCATTTGCAGTTATAAAAACATATAAAGAAGAAAAGGAATCAAACTTAATCACTGATTAATAAGCTTAAGTTGGTATTATGATTAAAAGAAATATTGTCATATTAGATATTGATTATATTACAGAGGATGAAAAACCTGTAATACGTTTACTTGCAAGAGAAGTAAATAAAGAGAATCCTAAAAAAATTATTGCATTAGATTATAATTTCACTCCTTATTTCTACATTGAACCAAATGACATTAATCAATGTTTAAAAGATTTAGAAGAGTATGAAACAGAGGAAGTAAAAGTTGTAGATAAAAAGGATTTTAAAATACCTAAAAAATTTATTAAAATAACTTTTACTCATCCTCAGGAAGTTCCGAAATATAGGAGCCAAATCAAGGATTTAGACTCTGTAATCAATATTCGTGAACACGATATTCCATTTTACAGACGTTATTTAATGGATAATGATGTTGTTCCAATGACTATTGTAGAAATTCAAGGTGAAATAATCCAAAACCATGATTCTGTTAAAAACACCTATGAAAATTTAGAGATTATTAAACTTAACAGTCATCCTCAAAGGTTAGATGAACATTATTTCAATGATTTCAATATATTAAGTTTTGATTTAGAGGTTTATAATCCTAGAGGATTACCAAATTCTGAAATTGATGAAATCATTATGATAGGTATTACCAGTAATTTTGGTATTAAAAAAGTATTATCAACAAAAAATAAAGTTGGGCAGACAGATAATTCATTTATTGAAACACTACCCTCTGAGAAGGAAATGATTAAAAGATTTGATGAGATTATAAAGACTAATCAGGTAGATATTATAGTAGGTTATAATTCTGATAATTTTGATTTTCCATATCTTAAAGATCGTGCAGAAATTCACGGAATTGAATTAAATTGGAGTATCGATGGATCAGATTTAAAATTTATAAAAAGAGGATTTAGTGAGGCAGCATCATTTAAAGGACTTATTCATGTTGATTTATATTTAGTTATGAGAAGATATATGACCTTAGATAGATACACATTGGAAAGAGTATATTTAGAGTTATTTGGAGAGGAAAAAATCGATGTTCCTGGTGAATTTATTTATGAGTACTGGGATAGTGATGGAGAGGATTTGGACAGATTATTTGATTATTCTCTTGATGATGTAGTATCAACTTTAATGATAGCAGAGCAAACATTACCATTAAACTTAGAGCTGACACGTATTGTTGGTCAACCTTTCTTTGATATTACACGTATGACTACAGGTCAACAGGCAGAATGGTATTTAGTAAAAGAAGCATATAAGATTGATGAAGTTATTCCAAATAAACCGGAAGCAGGTGATACCTCAAGAGTTCATGATCAAAATGAGGGGGGATTTGTAAAAGAACCTGTACCAGGTTTACATGAAAATCTTATACAATTCGATTTTAGAAGTTTGTATCCAAGTATTATTATATCAAAAAATATATGTCCTGATGTTTTAGTAATCGATGATAATAATCCTTTAGATAATACTGATTCTACACTTAATGATGATGAAAGGTATTTTATATCACCAGAACACAATTATAAATTTTTACAAAACCCTAAAGGTTTTATTCCATCTGTCATTGGTAATATTTTAAATCAAAGATTAAAAATTAAAAAACAGATGAAAGAATCTACTAATCCTACAGAAAAGAAAATCTTAGATATTCAACAATTAGCTATTAAAAGATTAATCAATACTATGTATGGTGTTTATGGATATGGAAGATTTAGATGGTATTCTTTTGAATGTGCTCAAGCAATTACTGCATGGGGTAGGGAATATATTCTTTATACTATTGAAAATGCTAAAAAATATGGTTTCCATACAATATATGCCGATACTGATGGTTTTTATGCAGAATATCGTGATGAAAACCAAAATTAATTTATATTCTTTTTATTTGCTTTATCAAATGCTTTATTAAATCTTTCATCATAGTTTTTACTTATATCTTCATATTGATTCCACATAGCTATTGAAGTATTTTTAAGAGGTATTCTTTTATCTTTACTAAATTTACTATACATATGAAGCATTTCTTTTCCATCTCTTATCATCATTTTAACAAATGGTATATTAGCATTTTTTATTTTAATATTTGGACTATCTATTTCATCTTTAATATTTATTGTATTACCATTTATTATACAATTAGCTGATGCGAGAATTTTTATTTTAATATTATTTTTTGATGCTTTATGTAAGGCTTTTTTTAAACTTTCTAATTCATCTTCAAATAAAAATCCTATTCTCATTTTTAATTCTTTTCTAGTTTTTTCTATAAGTTCAATTTCTTTATTAATTATTTTTTGTTCTTCTCTAATAAGCCACATTGGAGCAGGAACTTTAGATATTTGATTTTCATAATTATAGATTAATTCATTTTGAGAGTTGTTTAATTTTTCAATTAATTTATCTTTTTCATTTTTAAAGATTATAGATGGATTAACAGCCCTATAAATATTTGGATGTCCAAATTGGGTTTCAATGTATCCTTTTTTTGTAAGTTCTTTTAATACACTATAAATCTTTGTTCTAGGTATATTTGATTTATTACTTATTTCTGTAGCTTTTGCTTCAATCATTGAGTTTAAAGTATAATATGCTATTGCTTCATATGAACTTAAACCTAATACTTTTAATGATCCAATTATATCTTTATCTATTACATTTTCCATTTTATCCCTTACTACTAATTATTTTCTAAATTATCTATTAATAATAATTATTTTCCATTTACCCCTTACTACTAATTATTTTCTAAATTATCTATTAATAATAATTATTTTCCATTTTATCCCTTAATAATAATTATTCTCATATTATGGGCTGTTTTTTAGTAAAATTACTTATTTATTTATATTTCTTTTATTATTTAATTGTAACTTTTAACCCATGTTTAGTTACAATATATTTATAAGCATTCTTAGACTATCAATTAATTAAGTTAAGGAGGTCATAAAAATGATGAAAGATTTACCTAAAGAAAGATTAGATATGTTCTGTTATCAATGTTCACAAACAGTAGCAGGTAATGGATGTTTTATGAAAGGAATGTGTGGTAAAGAACCTACAGTTGCAAGATTACAAGATAATTTAATTTTTACAATTAAAGGTATTGCTGCATATAATTATCAGGCTAATAAACTTTTTGCTCGAGATGAAGAAGTAGATGAATTTGTAACTAAAGGAATGTACACTACCCTTACAAATGTAAATTTCGATACAAATGATTTAGTTCAACTTGGTCTTGATGCAGGAGAAGCAAGTGTAAAAGTTATGAGATTACTTAAAAATGCTCATATTGAAGCATATGGAGAACCAACACCTGTTGAAGTTAATGTTGGTGCTCAAGAAGGTCCTGCAATTATTGTAACAGGACATGACTTAAAAGCACTTGAAGAACTATTAAAACAATGTGAAGGTACAGGAGTAAATGTTTATACTCATGGTGAAATGTTACCTGCACATGGTTATCCAGGCCTTAGAAAATATTCTTCCCTAAAAGGTCAATTAGGGGGACCATGGTTTGATCAAAAAGAAACATTTTCTAAATATAATGCAGTTATTTTAGCAACAAGTAATTGTGTACTACTTCCTAAAGATGATTACAAAGACAGAATTTATACAAGTGGTGTAGCTAAATTACCAGGAGTTTCTCAAATTAATGATTATGATTTTGCTCCTCTTATTAATCAAGCAAAAGAATTAGGTTCACTAGAAGCTGAGGAACTTAAAACATTTACTACAGGTTTTGGTGTAAGTACTATTTTATCTCTTGCAGATAAAATTAAAGAATTAGTAGAAGGAGGAAAAATTAAAAGATTCTTCTTAGTAGGTGGTTGTGATGCACCAATGAAGACTAATAATTATTATAGGGAATTTGTCAAAAATTTACCTGAAGATACAGTTGTCTTAACATTAGCATGTGGTAAGTATAAATTCAATGATTTAGATTTAGGTGATATTGAAGGTGTACCTAGATTAATAGATATGGGTCAATGTAATGATGCAATTGCTGCTGTTGATGTAGCTTTAGCATTATGTGATTTATTTGAATGTGAATTAAATGATTTACCTCTTACTATTGTATTAAGTTGGATGGAACAAAAAGCTGCAGCTGTTCTTTGGGCTTTATTCTATCTTGGTAAAAAAGACATGTTAATTGGACCAATATTACCTGCATGGGCTAATGATGATATTGTTAAAGTTTTAGTGGATACTTATAATTTAACACCTATTAGTGATGATCCAAAAGAAGATATTGCACGTATAATGGGGCAATAATTAAATTATTAGTTTTAACTTTTTATTTAACTCTCAATTATTTATTTAATTCCATTTTCTTTTTTATTTTTTTTTTTAAATTTTTTATAATTATTTTTATAATTTATAATTTTATTTCTTGATTATTTTTAGAAATGTTTATTATTTGGTTTTTTTTTGTTTACTATTTTTTTTATATTATTGTGTAAACTATTTTTTTTCATGTTTTAATGATTTAATATTCTTAATAGATTTAGCGACTTGGATTTATTTTAAATAATTGGTATTTTTTTTATAGGTCATTTATTTTTTTGAGAATTTTCAATTTATTTTTTATAAATTTTATAAAAAAAATAATGTTAATTATGTGTTTTTTAGAAATAACTGTTAAGGATTTAATTTTTTTTAGGAGATTAATCTTATCACTGGTTTTAATTTAAAAAAACATTTTTATGACGATTTAGTTGAGTTTTGAAAATTTTTGTCTACTAAAATTTTTGTGGTATGTTCCGATACATTTATATATTTAAACATGCTATCATGTTTTAACTTAAAAAATATTAAGTGTGTTAAAATATTATATGAGGTGTTATATGAAAAAAATATATTTACTTTTAGTATCTTTTATTATTTGTATTTTTAGTATTGCATCAATAAGTGCGGCTGAAAATGCTGTAAATGAAGGGATGATTAATAATGAGAATACTCAACAAAATGTAGAAACAGATATTTATTATGATGATGTTTCTGCTAGTGCTGAGAATGTTGAACTTAATTTGGAAGATAATGATGATAAAGAAGATGTATCTGTAACAGATGAAACTACAACAGACAATGATGATGAGTTATCTTTTACAGATTTAAATACAATTATTAATGATAATTCTAATTCTACAATCTACTTAACTAACAACGGATACTACAAATATGATAATACTTCAGACGAAAAATTAACAAATGGAATTATTATAAACAGAGATTTAATAATTTATGGAAATGGAGCAACAATAAATGGT
>OMVX01000011.1 GCA_900314605.1 uncultured Methanobrevibacter sp.
AGGTATGATATGTTGAAATTGAATAATTATTTTATAAAGCAGAATGTTACTCATACTATGATGACTACTCAGGTAGGTAAATTGTTTATGGATAGTGTTTATGATACTTCTTTAAAATATTTGTTTGTAGGTGGTGAGAAATTAGGTGATTTTAAAAGTCCAGGGTCTTATGTTTTAGTTGATGAGTATGGTCCGACAGAAACTAATAATTTTATTAGTTCTGTTATCAATTCGGATAAGGTTCATTTTTCTTCTGTTGGTCATTTAAACTATAATTCTAAAGTTTATATATTGGATGATGATTTTAGACCTGTTCCAGTAGGAGCTGTAGGTGAATTGTTTATTGCTGGTTATCAGCTTGCTTCTGGTTATTTGAATCGTGAAGATGAAACAAATTATGCATTTGTTGATAATCCTTTTGATGATGGAAATTATGGAATTTTGTATCGTACTGGTGATATGGTTCGCTTTTTACCTGATGGTAGTCTTGGTATTGTTGGTCGTCGAGATGGTCAATTTAAGATTCGTGGTAATCGTGTAGAGCTTGGTGAGGTTGAATCTGTTATAAGGAATATTGATTTTGTTGAGGATGTAACTGTTCAAACTGTATCTAATGATGGTAATAATGAGTTGGTTGTTTATGTTGTATTATCTGATGTAGGATATGAGGGGAATTTAAGAGAGTTTATTTGTGATCATGTGGCTAAGTGTAAACCTGATTATATGGTTCCTTCTTATGTTGTTGAGTTAGATGAGATTCCTTTGACTGTTAATGGTAAGGTGGATAAGAAGTCTTTGCCTGATGTTGATTTAGATTCTTTGGTTGTGGAGTATGTTGCTCCAAGTAATGATACTGAAAAATCTATAGTTCATGGATTTGAGACTGTGTTTAATCAAAAAGGTATTGGATTAAATGATGATTTCATTCGTCTTGGTGGAGATTCTATTAGGGCTATTCGTCTTATTTCATTGCTTGAAAAAGATGGTATTTCTTGTAGTGCTAGAGATATATTTAAAGCTAAAACACCTTATAATATTGCTAAAATTATAAATGATGGTAAAAAAGATTATGGTTTTGTACTTGCAAGAGAGGGTACTACTAATCAGAATATGTTTATATTACCTCCTGCTGGGGGATTAGCTATGATTTTTAATAAATTAATTAAAGAGATAGATTTTAATGGTAATATTTATGTTATTGATGATTATCAATATGAATTAACTATTGATGAAATAAGAAAAGTTGATGGTCCGTCTCTAGCTCTTCAAATGTATTGGGAAGCTATTGGTGATATTTTCCAGGATGGTGATATTCTTGTTGGTTACTCTTTGGGTTGTTTGCATGCATCACTATTATGTGAGCGTTTAGAGAAATATAAAAAAGTTGATAAATGTGTTTTAATTGATGGAACACTTAATTTTGTTAATGATAAACCAATAACTGATGAGGATATTTCATCAGAAATAAAAGAGGTTAAAGAAACTTATTTAACTGAAATTAATAATCTTGCATTTGAGGAGAAAATTATTGAAGTTTTTATTAGTAATATGAGGTGGAATTTACCTGAACCGGAATTAAATTCACATGTGATTTATTTAACTACAGCAAATAAATTTAAAGATGAATTAGATGAAATAGCTTCAGATCATGAGTTTATTAATATTAATTCAACACATATGGATATTATAGATAAAGATCTAGATAAAATTCTTAAATATTTAAAATGATATGATGATGAATTTGGGATATTTTTAAATGGAAATATCTTATTTTTCATATATTATGTATGTTTTATTAAAACCTAAAATTTGATCATAATCAAATTGGCAATTTAATTTGGATAATGCCTTTATATTATTAGATTGCTTTAATTTATTATTTGAAAAGGGATTGTAGAATTTTCCTTCATTAGTAAATACAATATAAAGTTTTTCATCCTCCAATCTTATTGTAAGATCAATATCATCAATATCAAGATGTTCAAAAATACTGTTACATATATCATTTATAGAATTAGAAATGGTAATTGCATTCTCCTTGAAAAGATCTTCAATATGAATTAAATGTTCCCTGGTTTCTTTATTTAAATATTTATCTATTTTTCCTACATCATTTCTGTTATATGTCCATGTAATCAGTTTTGATTTTTGTATCAAAAATAATCTATTAAATTTATCTTTTTTAGATTTTTGTAGTCTTAATGTTAAATAAACATAAATCACAACAGGAAGAGATTCAGCAATCAGTATAGCAATCCAGATACCTTTTCCTCCAATAATTCTTGTTAAAATTAATGAAGCACTAACAATAAATAAAAATTCTTCTAAAAATGTAATAATTGATGAAATTTTATTTCTTTCTATAGCCTGTGTATAAGACGCTAAAAGATAAGATATGCAACGACCTATAAGGGAGAAAGATGTTATTCGTATAGCTAAAGTAACCACTTCAGCATCATGTGGATTAACCACATTAAATATGGATAATAATATTTCAGGATAAATAAAAAATAGTATACTTACAGGAATTGAAATAAGTAAAACTTGTTTCATTGAAACTATAATCATATAACGTATGGCTTCATAATCATTTTCTTTGTGGAGTACAGTTACAATTGGAGACATGGCTTTCATAATTCCAGATAAAAATATGTAAACAACACTTTCACTGTTGTCATATATCAAAAAGGCTAAGAGCCCTGCAACACCCAAATAAGTTGAACATAAATATGTTAGTAAACTAATTTTAAAAGTAAAGAATATTTTTCCAATGACCTCAGGTGTATTCAAAATAAATTCTTTCATTGTAAAAATAATTTTTTTCATCTTATTTTTTGCTATTGGAGTTATTTGGAATGATCCTTTTTTAAAAATTATGTATTGGGAAATATATATTGCACCTATAAGATAACCTATAACAGTACTTAAAGCAGTAGAAGTAATGTCTCCATTAAACACTTTCAAAAATAGTATATCAAAAAATATATTAAGAATATTAGCTATAAGCACAGCATAAAATGGTAATCTCGGAAATCCATCAGAACGAATGAAATAGGAAACTACAATAATATAACAGTTTAATGGGTAATAAAACATTATTATTAACAAATATTCTTTAGAGATATTGAAAATCTCTGCAGGACAATTATACATAATCAATATATTATCAGCGAAAAGAAAAATAAATAAAACATATAATATAGAAAAAACACCTATTCCCAAAATTGAAAGTGTAAAATAATAATTCATTTTTTCATGATCTAGCTTTGATTGAGCCCTTAATGCTAGTAAATTACCTCCCTGACCAAATAAGATATAAAATATCCCAGTAAAATAAGTCAAAGGGGAAGTTAAATTAATAATGGATAATTGTTGAGAACCTATAAAAAAACCTATAATAATCATATCAATTACTACAGCCAATTTATCGGACATAACCATACAAAAAGTAGGTAGAAGTAAAGTATTATATTTATGTTTTAAATAAATTAAATTTCTTTTCATAATACACCATTACTATCAAAATATATAATAAATTGTCAAAATAAATTTCATAAAATAATAGGTCTTATATTAGTTATAGAAATCTTTTTTATTTAATTTGAATAATATTTTTTAGATTAAAACAAATGATTTTCTATTTTACAAATTATAATTTAAATATATAAAGACTTTGTAGAAATCCTATTTGATTTTTGAAAAATTTTTAGAAAAATCAATTTTTTCTATTTTTACATAAATTTTTAAAAAAAAAAATCTTAAATTTAATTATTTTTATTCATTATTGTTTAACTCTATAACAATAAAAAATATGATTTCTACAAAGCCTATATAAAAATAAAAATATATCAAAATTTTATAAATTTTTAATCAATATTAGTATGAACTTATTAGAATTTTAAATATTATGTTTTTAGAATATTTAAATCTAGCGATTAGATAATCATAGGGAGAAATTTAATAAAAATATTATCAAAATTTTAAAAAGGCCTAACAAATTGACAGTCTCATTTAAAATGATATTATGGATAATTTTGGGATATTTTTAAATGGAAATATCTTAATTTTCATATATGAGATATGTTTTATTAAATCCTAAAATTTCATCATAATCAAATTCACAATTTAATTGGGATAAAGCCTTAATATTATTTGATTGCATTAAATTATCATTTGAAAATGGATTATATAATTTTCCTTCATTAGTAAATACAATATATAGCTTTTCATCCATCAATCTTATAGTAAGGTCAATATCATCTATATCAATATGTTCAAAAATATCATTACAAATATCATTTATAGAATTAGAAATGATTATTGCATTCTCCTTAAAAAGATTTTCCACTTGAATCAATATTTTACTGGACTCTTCATCTAAATATTTATCAAGTTTACCTACATCATTTCGGTTATATGTCCATGTAATCAGTTTTGAATTTTGAATCATAAATATTCTATTTATGATATCTTTATTAGATTTTTGAAGTCTTAATGTTAAAATAACATAAACTAAAACTGGAAGACATTCAGCTACTAATATTGAAATCCAAATACCTATTCCTCCGATAAGTCTTGTTAATATTAATGCACTTGCAAATAAAAATAAAAATTCTTCTAAAAATGTAATAATTGATGAAATCTTATTTTCTTCTATAGCTTGAGCATAAGAAGCTAAAAGATATGACATACAACGTCCTACAAGGGAAAAAGCAGTTAAACGTATAGCTAAAATAACTACTTCTGCATAATATGGATTAGATACATTAAATATAGCTAATAATATTTCAGGATAAACAAAAAATAGTACACTTACAGGGAATGAAATAAGCAAAACCTGCTTCATTGAAACTACAATAATATAATGTACAGCTTCAAAATCCATTTCTTTATGGAGTACAGTTACTATTGGAGACATGGTTTTCATGATTCCGGATAAAAATATATAAACTACAGTTTCACTGTTGTCATATATTAAAAAAGCTATGAGTCCTGCAACCCCCCAATAAGTAGAGCTTAAATAGGTAAGCAAACTTATTTTTAAGGCAAAGAATATTTTTCCAATAACCTCAGGTGTATTTAATATAATATCTTTCAAAGAATAGAGAATATTTTTAATCTTATATTTTGCTAGAGAAATTATTTTGAATGATCCTTTTTTAATAAATATATATTGGGAAATATATATTGCACCTATAAGATAACCTATTACAGTACTTAAAGCAGTAGCAGTAATTCCCCAATCAAATACTTTTAAAAATACTATATCTAAAATTACATTAATAACATTAGCTATAAGTATTGCATAAAATGGCATTTTTGGAAATCCGTCTGAACGTACGAAATATGAAACAACTACAATAAAACAATTTAAGGGATAATAAAAGATTAATATAAGCAAGTATTCTTTAGAAATATTGAAAATCTCTTTAGGACAATTATACATCATCAATATATTATCAACGAAAAGAAAAATAATCAATATATATAATATGGAAAATATACAGATTCCTATTACTGAAAGTGTAAAATAAAAATTCATTTTTTCATGATTAAGCTCCGATTGTGCTCTTAAAGCTAACAAGTTTCCCCCCTGACCAAATAATATATAAAATATCCCTGTATAGTAGGTTAAAGGAGAAGCTATATTAATTATTGATAATTGTTGTGAACCTATTAAAAAGCCGATAATAATTATATCAATTACTGCAGCAACTTTCTCAGACATTACCATGAAAAAAGTAGGTAAGAGTAAAGTATTATATTTATTTTTTAAAAAAGTATATTTTCTTTCTAATTTTCCTTCCATATACACACCATTACTATGAAATATTTGATATACACTTCAAATTAAGACCAATATTATAATAGATTATAATATTAGTTTGTATAAATCAGATATATTTTTTTAAAGAAAAATATTTTTTTTATATAATTTTTTGATAAAAACTTTATATCTTCTATTTTTATTATTACAGCTTATATTTTAGATTAATATAAAAATATGGAAATATTTAATTATTTTTAATCATAATATTAATATACATAAAAAAAAATGTTCTAAAAAAATATATGTTTTTTAAATATTTAAATCTATTGAATTTACTTATTAAATGTGTTTAAATTTTTATTTATTAATATAATTAATTCCTTATCATTAAATGAATATAAACAAAAGGAAATAATATCTTATTTAAATTGAAATTTTTTTAGTTATCTTAGAAACTTAGAATTTTTATCAATTACACTTAAATAATTGTTAATATAATATTAAAAATTGTATATAAAAATTAATATTCTTAATATACGGAGGATTAATACTTATGAATCAAACTATTAAGGAGCACTCTTGGATTCCATTAATCCTTGTTTGTTTTGCTACCTTTATTATAGCTTTGGATACTACCTTCATGAATGTTAGTATTTCTTCAGTTATTGCTGATTTGAATACTGATGTAAGTACCATTCAATCTATTTCCTCATTTTATACTCTTATCACTGCTTCATTCATGCTGTAAGTACCAAGCTTCAGGACATTGTTGGTAAAAAGAAACTGTTTTTAATTGGTGCTGTGATTTATGGAATAGGTACACTTACTGCAGCATTAAGTTCTAGTGTTTTAATGTTATTTGGGGGATGGGCATTACTTGAAGGTCTTGGTGGTGCTTTAATGACACCTACTGCTGTTTCTATAATTAGTGGAACCTATCATGGTGATAAACGTACATTTGCTTTGGCAATAGAAAGTGCACTTGTTGCAATTGCTGCTGCTATAGGTCCACTTTTTGGTGGGGTTGTGACATCATACTTCACTTGGAGATTAGGATTTGCTGTAGAATTTATAATCGTTTTAATTGTTTTAGCAATGTCAGGTAAAATACCTTATTTCAAAGCAACTGGATCTAAAAGCGAATTGGATATTACAGGTTCTATTATTTCATTTGTAGGTCTAGTTCTATTTGTTATCGTTATTTTAATGTTAACAGATGATACTACTTTCAGTATAGCTGCAATGGTTCTAGGTCTAATTGTTCTTGCACTCTTTGCATTATTTGAAATCAAAAGAAAAAGAAAAGGCAATGTACCGTTGCTTGATGTTGAATTATTAAAAGACAGAAATCTACGTGTAGGTACTGTCCTTAGATTAATGGTTAATCTTGCTATGGGTGGTACATTATTTGCAGTTTCTGTTTACTTGCAAAGCGTATTAGCTTTATCTGCATTTAATACTGGTTTAACTTTGCTTCCTATGACTTTAGGTTTACTAATGTTTGCATTGGCAGCACCAAGATTATCTGCAAAACTGAATCACAAGATACTCATGTCTGTTGGATGTATAATTTCAATCATTGGATGTTTAATTTTAAGCCACCAGTTTACAATGGATACAACAATGCTTGAGTTAATGCCTGGACTGTTCATATTAGGAGCTGGTCTTGGGTTTGTAATGGCTTTAGGAGTAGACATAGCATTAAGCAATATTCCTGAAGAAGGTCAGAATAATGCATCAGGTATTGTTACTACCGGTCAGACTTTAGGTCAGTCTATGGGTACAGCAATTATTGGAGTAATTTTGATTCTTGGAGTTATTGGTGGTATTAGTGATGGTGTTAATACTTATGCTCCTGATCATTCTGGTGATCAGATGTACGAAAAAGGAGTATATAATTACTTCCAGTCTATAGGCAGTATCAACGAGGTTAATCAAGAAAATAGTACAGTTCAAAATGTTGTAAATGTTATTATTAAAGATTCCATGCAATTTGTAATGTATGTGTCTGCAGCTATGATGGCTATAATATTTGTTCTGACTTTACGGCTCTCGGATAAGAAGATTAAAAAACCAGATAAAAAAATTAAAAAATCATGAGAGTTTATTCTCTCATTTTATCTTTTTTTAGATATTAATTATTTTCTTCTTTTAAAATATCCGTTATAAGCCTATAACTTATTTTAAAATATTAAAATTATTTATTTTGAAAATTAACTAAAATTATTAGAAAACTAATTTTAGAATCATAGTGTAAGACAATATCATCATATCAATATTATCAATAATATAGTAAAATATCATTTATATATTTACAAATTATTATTGTATTCTCTTTTTGAGAGTGGGACGCAAATTTTTTTATAATTTTTTGCCAACTCGAAAAAATAATAATTAAAATTTTTAATTTTTTATTATTTTTCTTATTTTAAGTATTTTTTCTATTTATTTCATTGTATATTCTTTTCAGATTGTGTCCGATTGATATAATTTGAATTCTGTGTTTACTTCTTTTAGTCCAGTTGTTCGAAATTATGTAACTTTCATATTTTGTTTTATGTTTGCAAAGGGTAATTCTGCAGTTTTAGATCTTAATTTGTAGATTTTTTGTGCCTCTTCTCTCCCATTTTTCTTTGCATTCGGATTTGGAAGGGTTTCCATATTCTTCACCTAATTCTAAATCTTCTTTCTGATCTAATTCAATGCTTTCTTTTAGATGTTTTTTCAATATTTGTAATTATTGTTCGTTAGTTAATTTATTTATGGATGTTTTTACTTTTATTTTTGTTCCATCTAAACTTATATGATGGATTTTTATTAAATAGACTTCTTTTGCTATTTTAATAGTTGTTTTAAATGCTTCTTCAATTAAATCTGGATAATTAACTTTAAATCTTAAAATTGTTCTGTAACTCGGATTTTGCAACCCTGCTAAATACATATAACTAATATAGTCTTTATTTTTCTTTCAATCTCACGTGATGATAATCCACCATCAAATACGCTCATTAAAACTAGTCTAAGTAACATTTCGCGCGGATAAGCAAATTCACCAGCGGTATCAACAAATTCATGATTTGCTTTGGAAGAATCAATTTGGTCGACCACGTTTTTAATAAAATAACATGGATGATCTTCAGGAATCATATTCCTCAAGTCCCTTGGGATTAACATGCTCTGATTAATAGTATCATCTTTTAAAACCATAAATAAAACAACCATAAATATTAATATCTATATATAATAGTTGTACTCCATAGTATTTAAATTTAAAGGATAAATAACAGAAAAAAAATTATAAAAAAAGTAATTTTGTGTCCCACCCTCTTTTTTTAAGGTGTACACAATTGTAACCTAGACGATTTTATTAAAATTTTTCAACTCTTATTTTTCAATATCTAAAATTATATTTATGTTTACAAAAATTTCTTAAAAAAAATTTTTTATATTTTTACTTTTAATTTCAAAAATCTATAGTATTCTAAAAATATTATTTTTTATTATTTTAGTTCGTTAAACTATACTATAACGAACTAAAAAATTTGAGCAAAAATAAAATGTTCGAAAATTGCATATTTTGATAACTACATATACCTGTAATCATCTCATTTTACCATTTTCGAAAAATTATAAAAATCATATATTTTCTGAAATTTTACACTTGAAATTGTACTAATATTATATTAAATATTTTTTGATAAACTATTTTTTTTAAAATTCCACATAATTAAAAATCAATAAATTTTGTAAAACTTTATTAAATTAATAATTTAAACATAAATTATTAAAAATTAAATATTAATTTTTATCAATTTTAAAAATTAATGTAATTCCTTTGAATGTCTTCTATAATATGTCTTTAAAATATTTATTTCAATAAATTCAAGCTTCACCAAATAATTCTAATCAGTTATTAGAAAGGGGACTTAAATATAATTTAATATGGTTTTTTTATATTTTTTACATACTTCATTAATAACAATTATTGTATATTGATTTCCAAAAACATTAAATATAAAGAAATTAAATACATATAAGTTAATTAAGGTGACATTATGGATTTATTAACTTTTATCAATAATGGAATGCAGAATCCGATTTTAGATTTAGTTGTTCCCATAATATATAAAATTACAGATGCACATGTATTGCCGATTATTATTCTAGTATTATTGGTTGCAGCGTGGCTATTAAAAAAAGAAAAATTAAAAAAGATACTATTATTATGTTTTGTTAGTATAATTATTACATTCGGAATAGTTTTAGTTTTAAAAATGTATCATGTAAGTCCTAGACCTTATTCAGTTTTAAGTAATATTAGATTAGTTGTTCCGGATAATGGTCTCAATTCTTTTCCTTCAGGACATATGTCTATTTCAATGTCAATTATCACTGTCCTTTTAATGAAAATTAAAGAATATAAACTTCCATTAACTATACTATCAATTCTATATTTATTGATTTTAGCATTTTCATTATTATATGCAGGGGTCCACTACCCACTTGATATTATTGTTGGTGCAACAGTAGGAGGTTTAATTTCCGTATTTACAGTATTTGTATCAAATAAATTATTTTATAACTACTTCAATCCTGAATAAGTACATATAAAATTACATAATTTGGTTCGTAAAAAGGGTTTAAAATTAAATTAAAGATATCTAAGTTTATTCTTTCTTCATTTTTTTATCATTATAGAGTATTTCCCAAAATTATATTTTTTAAATAATTTTTTTCTTTATTTTGAAAATAAAGATTTATTGGGGTTAGAACTAAGTTATAGACTTTTGTCGACAGCATTTAGTATTGTCTTGGAATATTTTTATATTTGAAATATTCACTATTTAGATACTCCTATTATCCATGTCCAATGTATTTATCACTTATAATATGTTCCAAGTTTAGAAAGTTTATTATGGTAATACCCAATAGATGCATATAAATGGGGTTTAAAAGATAAAAATAAAATAGTTTGATTTTAAAGATTATTTGTATTTGTAGAAAAAATAATATATTATATATAAAATTATAAATAGGATTAAATAAATTAATGAAAATAAATTTGAAGCTAAAAGGATTTAAATATTGTTCTCTGAACGATAAAGTGTATATAATTATAAATGGATTTAATATGATTAAAAGAGGATTTGATTTTTTAAGGAAGAAATATTTTGAAGTTCTAGCACCAAATCTTATTTTAGAAGTTTCAGATAAATTTGGAACTGTATTAGATGTTATTATAGTTGGATCCCTTATTGGAAGTTCACAATTACCTGCATTAAATGTTGTTTCACCATTCTTTTTAATTTCAGCTATTATATATGCATTATATGGACAGGGAGGAAGTTTATTAGCTATTAAAGCTAGATCCAATTTGAATAGTGTGGAAGCAAATCGATATTTTACTTTTTCAATTGTTGGGTCCCTATTAAGTGGAATAATATATATGATTTTCTTATTTATCTTTGCAGATTCTCTATTACACCTATTAAATGTTCCTTCATATCTCTTCAATTCAAGTAAAATTTATTTGTTAATAATATCTGGATTTTACACTTTAAATATATATATATTCGAGTTATGTCCTATTTTGTTAAGGCTGACGGTCAAGCTAAAACAGCATTATATGCTGTGCTTATTGCAAACATATTAAACCTTATTTTAGATTTCTTATTGTTTAATTTATTTGAACAAAAAATTGTAGCTATGGCTTTAGCATTAGTTATCGGATATTTAATAAGTGCAATATATATTTCAAAATATTTATTTAATAAAGATGCAACATTTCATTTAAGTTCAAAAAATAAAATTACGTTAAAAAATTTATATAAATTTAGAATAAAAGCATTAAAACAAACCCCAGACTTAATTGGAAGAGTTTTAATTGTTATTAAAACAAGTGTAATTATTTATTTATGTGCTACTTTTTTAGGAGGAACAGGACTTTTAGCATTTCTAGTATATGATAATATTGAAACAATAATATATTTATTTGTCTCAGGAATGAATAAGACCATTTCACCTTTCCTTACATTATTTTACAATGAACAGGATTATCCATCAGTAGAATATATAACAAAACTTGCAACAAAACATATCCTTATTCTTATTATTACAATAGGTGGAACTTTTATGATTTTCCCCGAAATATTATATACTTTATTCAATATTACCACATATTCAGAACAACAGATTATATCTATGACCATACGTATAACAAGCATAGGTTTAATCGGCAGATGTATATCTATGCTTATAGCTGATTATGCACAAGCTATATCTTCTTCTAGAATTTCAGCTATAATTAACTTTTTAAGAGAAGGAGTATTCCCATTGATTTTTTTTATAATTTTAATTCCTATGTTTAAAGGTGTTGGAATTTGGTTTGCACTAACATTAGCTGATACCATGCCTCTATTAGCATATTTAGTTATTAGATTAACTAAAATAAAAAAATACACTACTCTTAAAAATTGTATTCTTATGATACCTGAATCACTTTCATTTAACTGGACCAGTATAAGAGGAAACTTTGAAGAAATGGACAAAAATATGGAAGACTCAAACAAAGAAATTATAAGAAGTATTAAAGGTTTATTTGAAGATGATTATCTAATTATCACAGGAGCACTTGAAGATATAGCTAAAAATTTATTTAATACAACCAAAACCATAAAAGAAATAGATATTTCTGTAATAGTATATGATGGTTATATAATATTTAGATTTATTTATGATGGAAAAAAATATGACCCCTTTAAAAATAAAATACTATTAAAACAGCGAAAAATTACAAATTTAAATAAAATGAAACATTATTTTGACTATTACAGAATGTTTGATATGAATTTTTCATATATTAAAGTATTTAAAGATTAAACTTTTATCAAAGCTCAATTAAACATTTTTTTTAATTATAAGAATGCTACTTTATGCAGATTTAATAATGATACAATTGTGAATGTAGGTATTATTCCTGCAATGTACCCTCACAGCAAATCCAGTAACCACTACTTATATATAAGTAAAAATTTAGTAATCACATTAAAAAATCAAATGGCAAACCTATTAATGGTGCTGTTTTAACAGTGAACTGGTGTACATCAATATTTGAATTTTCTAGAACATAAAATTAGTCTATTTTCTGTTTTTATATATTAAATATCGCAGTATTTACATTTACTTAGGTAGAAACTGGTTTCTATTTTCGTAAAATAAGGTTTTAAAAAATTGAATTAAACAAAAGAGAAAAAAAATGAAAAAAAAATAATGAAAAACGAGAAAATGTTTGAATAAAAAATAGGAAGTACTAAAAAGATATAAAAACCTCAAAAAACTCAAATAAACTCCTATAAAAAAAATAAATCTTATTTAGAATTTATTCAATTAGTATAAAATAATTATCTCAAAATAAGAATAAGATAAAAATGAAAAAACATAATTAAAAAATAGCCACAAAAGAACTCAATTAAATACTATAAAAAAAACAGCCTAAAAAAGCTCAATTTTAAAAAAGACTTAAAACTATTTATATTTTATTATATATATAATAATATAATAAAGTATAAAAATTACATAATATAATAATCTTGTAGATTTTTATTATATTTTACTAAATATATTATAGCTTTTGAAATTATTTGGGCTAATTAATAAAATAATGGAGGATGTTTAATATAAAGATAATTGGTAAATCATTATTTATTCTTGTTTTAATTTTTACCTTATTTTTAGGTTTAGGTATGGTTTCTGCAAATCATGTTGATATTGATGAAACTGTAAGTATATCTGATGATAATTTACAGACCTCATCAAATGATTATAATCATGATGTTATTGAAGAAACTAACAAAAAAGATAATGAAAATTTTAGATATTCAACTTCTATTGCTAATATGGATAAAAGTAGTGGTGAAGTTGTAAAAGATAGTAATAGTGTTTTAAATTTTAGTAGTCTTAATGAGACTATAAATTCAAATTCATCTAGCGAAATTAAATTAGATAATGATTATCTCTATGATGATACTACTGATTCTCGTTTTATAAGCCTTGGCGGTATAGTAATTAATCGTAATTTAACTATTGATGGTCAAGGACACACAATAGATTTAGCTGGAAAAGTAGATTCCTTAATGTCACTCGTTATTCTATAACATTAAAAAATATAAACATTAAGAATGGATATGCAAATACATCTGGTGGTGCAGTCTGTGTTATTAAAGGTAGTGGTAGTTTTATTAATTGTAATTTTACAAGTAATATTGCAAATACATCTGGTGGTGCAGTCTATATTGAGAATGATACTGGAATGTTCAATAACACACAATTTACAGGAAACATAGCATCTAATTTCGGTGGTTCTGTCTATATTTTCAAGGGTAATGGTAATTTTATAAGCAGTACCTTCACAGATAATGCAATAACAGGACAGTGTGGTGGTGCAGTCGCTATTTTCATAGGAAATGGAGAGTTTATAAAAACTTCATTTTTTAACAATAATGCAACAGATGCTGGTGGTGCAGTTTACATTACTGGAGGTAATGGTAATTTTTTAAATTCAAAATTTAATAACAACCTTGCAATTTTTGGTGGTGCAGTTCAAATTATTGTAGGGAATGTAACTTTTAAACAATCTACATTTACAAGTAACATTGCAACTACAGATGGAGGTGCAGTTTACACAAAGAATGCTAGTGTAATATTTGATAATTCTGTATTCGAATATAACACTGCATCCAACCATGGTGGTGCAATCTACACTAGTGAAACTACTAATTTGATTCAAAATACTCAATTTGAATATAACAATGCAAGCTGGTTTGGTGGTGCAATCCACACTACTGGATCTACTAGTTTTATAAACAATACTATATTCAATAATAACAATGCAAAATTAGGTAGTGGAGTTTATATTACTAATGGTAATGGTAGTTTTATTAATTCTACATTTATAGCTAATATAAAACCTATAACCTCTACACTCGATCAGAATGTTAGTGTTGACCAAAATACTGTAGCTAATAGTGATAAAAATTTAACTGAGGCTGTATATATGAATGCTTCTGTAAAAAATTATACATATGATACTACTGGTTTAATCAATATTACATTTAATAATCCTATATCTATTGTAAATGAAGGTGTTGTTTATGTTATAATATCAAATAAATCCTATACCGCAAATGTTAGTGATAATAATGCTCTTATTTACCTTAATGATTTAGATTGTGGTTATTATGAAGCAACTCTGATTTTTAATGGAAGTGGAAATTATTTCAAAACTTACGTTCCAATTAGTTTTGGTGTTTTTAGGTCTTTCAGTAGTCTTAATGATACTATTAATTCTGATAATTCTAGTGTAATATATTTAACAGTTGATTATTTATTTAATGAAGCTACTGACTCTCGTTTTATAAGCCTTGGAGGTATAGTGGTTAATCGTAATTTAACTATTGATGGTCAAGGACACACAATAGATTTAGCTGGAAAAACAAGGTTCCTTTATAATTACAGGTATTATATTACTTTGAAAAATGTAATTATTAAAAATGGATATGCAAATTATGGTGGTGCTATCTACAGTTATGGAGATAGTGGGAATTATGTTGGATGTATAAATACAACATTTATAAATAACAATGTAAATGAAGAAGGAGGTGCAGTATGCATTCTTAATGCAGGTAGAGGCAATTTCATTAATTGTACATTTATAAATAACAGTGCAAAAAGCCAGTCTGGTGCAGTTGCAATTAATTTTGCTACAGGTATATTTATTGATTCAATATTTGAAGGTAACACTGTATTAAATGCTGGTGGAGGTGGTGTAGTTCATATTAGTGAAGGTCAAGGTACCTTTATTAATTCTACATTCAGAGGCAACAAATCACCTCTTGGAGGAGCAATTCGTATAACAAGAGGTAAAGGATTTATAGAAAATTGTTTATTTGAATCTAATAATGCAACTGAATATCATGGTGGTGCAGTCTACTTAGATAATGCAGAATGTACTTTTATAAATTCTGTATTCAAATATAACACTGCAGCTCAAAGAGGAGGTTCAATTTGCTTTGATGAAGGTAGTGGTAGTTTTACAAATTCCACATTCATTGGTAATGAAAAGCATATAGAGGCTAGTGTTAAACAAGACATTACTATTGATAGAGATACTATACTTAATAGTGATGAAAATTTAGATTATGCTGTATATATAAACACAACTATAAATGATTTCGATTATGGAAGTACTGGTTTAATTAATACTCTCTTATACAATCTTAAATTTATTAATGAAGGAGTTATGTATGTTACAATATCAAATAAAACTTTCTCAGCAAATGTTTCTTATAACCGTGCTACCATATATCTTAATGACCTAGATATAGTACCTGGTTTTTATAATTTGAATCTTACATTTAATGGAACTAAAAATTATTTCAAAACTTTTATTCCTATTAATTTCACTGTATCTATGGCTAATTCTACTATAAATGTTACAGCAGATGATGTTGTTTATGGTGAAGATCTATTAATTAATGTTACCACTACTTGTGAAGACAGTGTTGTATATGTTGAGATTGAAGGTGTAATTTATGCTACAAATCTAACAAACGGAAAAGGAACAATAAAAATAACAGGACTAAATACAGGTAATTACAATTTAAATGTAACTTATAACGGAACAAAAAATTACAAGCCATGTAATGTACCAATTAGATTCACAGTAAATAAAGCAAACTCCACAATAAATGTTACAACCGAAGATGTAAACTACGGAGAAAATGTACTAATCAACGTTACCACTACTTGTGAAGACAGTGTTGTATATGTTGAAATTAACGGAATAATTTATGCAGCAAACCTAACAAACGGAAAAGGAACAATAAAAATAACAGGACTAAACGCAAACAACTACAACCTAAATGTAATCTATAACGGAACACAAAATTATAACCCTTCCATAAAACCTGTAAACTTCACAGTAAATAAACTTAATTCCACAATAAATCTTACAACCCAAGATATAAAATATGGAGAAACTGTATTCATTAATGTTAGCTCAGATTGTGAAGATGGAGATATTTACATCACAATTAACAACCAAACATATAATGGATACCTCCACAATGGAAAAGGCCAAATAATCATACCAAACCTTGAATCCTGCCATTATGAAGCTAATGTAACATACAATGGATCTACTAATTATAACCCTTGTATAAATACAGTGAATTTCAATGTTAATAAGAAAGATTCTACTTTAATCATATCTAATGTTGAAATTTCAAATCAAAATGTTTTAATTACTGTATTTACTACAGGTGAAGATAGTGTAGTATCTATTACTATTAATAACAACACTTATATTGGAAATATTGTAAATTACACTGGTGTTATTAATATTACTGGTTTAAAACCAAATTATTATAAGGCTAATTTAACTTACGCTGAAACCAACCATTATAAATCTTCTAGTACACCTGTTAATTTCACAATTAATAAACAACCTACTAGTATAATTGCATCAACTGCAACTTACACTTTAAATTATGATAATACGTATAAGGTTACATTTAATCCTAAACTTGCTGGTTTTAATCTTACTTTCTCCTTAAATGGTAAAATTGTTACTGCTGCAATAACTGATTCATCTGGTGTTGCAAGTATTAAACTAACTAAGAATCAATTAAAATCTGTAGGTGCAGGTAAACATAATATGATTGTTAGTTTTGCAGGTGATGATGAATATTTAGCATCTAATGTTACTAAAACAATTACCATAAATAAGGAAGCTACTAAGTTTATTAATGTTAAATCTGTAAAGAAATACTATAAGCGCACTGATAAAAGTATGCAATTAACTGCTACTTTAAAAAACAGTAAAAATAAAGTTATAAAAGGCCAATGGGTTTACTTTAAGGTTAACAATAAGAATACCTATAAGATTAAAACTAACTCTAAAGGCGTAGCTAAACTTACCCTTAATGCAGCTAAGATTAAAGCTTGTAAACTTAATAAAAAAGGTAACTATAAATTTACTGTAAGCTATAAAACTACATCCACTAATAAACAGGCAAGTAGTAAAGGTACTATAAAAGTTTTAAACTAAAATGGAAAATATTAAAATAATATCTTTCCATCATATTTTTTTTTTAAAAATAAATGAAATAACTTAATATTTAATAAAAATTATAGATAAAATTAACTTTTTTTTAAAAATAAATAAAATGGTTAATACTTAAAAAAATTAATTTAAAAATATCTTCTTTTTAATTTGAAGAGATGAACCTAATTCCACCTAATAGAATTGTAATAACATTAATTCAATGTTTAGAAATTGGACTGCACTTGCTCTAATTTATAGTTTACCATTTATATTTCCAGAGCTACATTTTTTAACTGCAACAGCAGTAATTCTATCAATTGCAGATGTTATAATACCTATGTTATTGTTTAATATAAACAAAGTCTATTTATAATACAGGACTTATCATCAGTCTTTTTTTTCGGAGTAATCATGGTATGATACCTTTTGAATGGATTTAACCCTAAAATCTGTGTTTGGTCAGATTTGGTAATTGGTTTAGTATACTTTTTTATTGGATTTAGGTTTTGTTTCCGTTCACCATTTACTGGAAACTTGGAAGTAAAAGGTTTTCCATAATCAAAAAGACAGATACAGATTTTGAAATGGATAAAATTTGAATATTATCTAGTTTATCTGGGAAGTTCATTTGCTTTCATTCTCCTATGATTGCAGGATTGCTATTGGTGGTAAATCAAATATTTTCTCATCTTTGTCGTTGTAGGTTAGTATATGTGATAATATCATTTATTATCAGAGTCACTGGTAATGAATGGATTAATAAATTATTGCCCCCTATAATTGTAGACCCTATGATGGTAATTGGTTTAAGTTTATTCCTACTGCTATTCAAGAAATTGATCTTGACAAAGAGCATTTTCAATTAACAACCTTATTGTACCCTTGTAAATCTTAAAACTATAAATTTGCTATTAGTGGTAGAGGAATGTTAAAGATTATTCCATTCATTATAGGTATTATTGGGGGTGTATCTATTCTTCTTTTATGGATTATTGCAGTTAATGGGATAAAGATATTGATTCAGGAGATTGGATTTCAATAACAATAAGAACATTGTTATTACTATAATGTCCTAAAAAGATTGATGATAAGATTGCAATGATTGTTGACCTATGCTTGCAACTTGTGGAAATGTTTCAGCAACCATTGATATCTTAAGAAAGAGGGTATGGACCATATAAAAATATTATCCATATTAGCTGCACCTTAAGAAATTCAAGTTGTTAAATCTAAGTATCCGGATGTTCAAATTTACTGTGCTGTTGTAGATGAAGGATTGAATACAAAATACATCACTCCTTGTCTTAGTGATGCAGGGGATAGAATATTTGGTACAAAATAGATTTTGAACTTTTTATTATACCTTTTTTTATTTAAATCAGCATATTTTATTTATTTTATATTTCATAAAATAAGGGTTTAAAGAATTAAATTAAACAGAATTGCTAAACCTTTTCTTATATAATTCCATTATTAAGATATTGTAAAGGATTAAAAAGCTAAAACTTTTATATATATTCCAACACAAATATAGAAAAAATTTATTAATCTAATTCATTTGAAGGAATTCTATAGTAAGGATCTTCTAATATATTGATTTCAATAAATTCACTTGCATCATCTAATAATTCTAAACAATCATGAGAAAGATGACTTAAATATACTTTAATATTGTTTTCTTTATATTTTTTACATACTTCATTTATAGCTATTATTGCAGATTGATCTACTATACGTGAATCTAAAAAATTAATTACTACTCCATCAACTTTAATATTGTAATCTAAAGATTCTTTAAAATTCATACAACTTGCAAAGAATAGTGGACCCCGTACCTCATAATATTGAATATTATTTTTATTATCTAATGTAGGTATAACAGTAATTCTTTTAGAGCTTTGCCAAGCCATATTTAATGTACTTATAATAACACCGACTAAAACTGCTATTGCTAAATTATTTAATAGGACTGTTAAAACGGTCACAATTATCATAACAGCCATATCTATTTTAGGAACATGATTTATAACTTTTAAACTGGACCATTTAAATGTATTAAAAGCTACTACAAACATTACTCCTACTAGTGCAGCCATTGGTATAATATTTACAATTGATGAGCCAAAAATTAAAATGATAAATATTAGACTTCCTGCAATTATACCACTTAAATGTTTTAATCCTCCTGATTCCAGGTTAACCATTGTTTGACCTATCATAGCACAACCACCCATTCCATGGAAAAAACCACAAAATGTATTAGCTATTCCCTGTGCTACACTTTCTTTATTTGCTCTACCACGTGTATTAGTCATTTCATCTACAACATTAACTGTAAGTAAAGTTTCGATTAATCCTACAGCTGCCATTAATATAGCATATGGAAGAACAATACTAATTGATTGAAAAGTTATAGGTACCATCGGTATATGGAATTTAGGTAGTCCTGATGCTATACTTGCTATATCTCCAATTGTTTTAGTCTTCAAATTAAAAATAAGGTTTATTAAGGTTACTGTGATTATAGCAACTAAACCACTAGGAACCTTCTTTGTGAGTTTTGGTAAAAAATACATAATCAAACTACTAATAACTACTAAAACCAACATAAATATTAGTGGTAATCCACTTAACCATGTACCTGATGGTGTTTTAAACTGTTCTATTTGTGATAAAAATATAATAATTGCAAGACCATTTAAAAATCCATATATAACAGGTTGTGGAACTAGACGTATAAATTTAGCTAATTTAAGAGCACCAACCAGTATTTGTATAAGACCCATAATAATTACAGCCAGATAAAGATATTCTACACCATAAGTAACTATAAGGGCTACACTAACTATAGCTACACTACCTGCTGCACCACTAATCATACCAGGTCTTCCACCTAAAAGTGATGTGATTAAACATATTATACCTGCTGTTACAAGGCCTGTTAAAGGATCTAAATGAGCTACAATAGCAAAAGCAATACATTCAGGCATCAATGCAAGTGAGGTTGTAAGACCTGATAATATTTCATTTTTTAAAGTAATAAGTTTATATTCTTCTTTAATACTTTTTAAATTATACATAATATCAACAAAATAGAAAATATAAATAGTATATATAAATTCTAGTATAAAAATTAATATATAATGAATATTTATTTAATTTCAAATAATAATTAATTAAAAAAAATACTTTAAATATTTATTAATATAAAAAAAAAAAATAAAGCTAATAAAGTAAATAATCTTAGAAATAATTCTATATATCTTAATAAAATTTAAAAAATTAATAAAAATAAAAATTATATTATAATTTATCTAAAATAATTAAAAATTAAGGACATTTATAAAAAATAAAATTTAATATTAAAAAAAAATACAAATTATATTTAATTAAAATTTATCAAATTTCGTCTAATTATAGGAGATAAAAAATGGGTTTATTTGGATTTCTAAAAAAAGATAAAAAAGAAGAATCATCAACTAAAAAAGAACAAAATATAGAATTTAAAGATGAACAAGTAGATTCGGATGATACAAGTAATATTGAAAAATACTTAAACTCCAATGAGTTAACAAACAAACAAAAACAACAAATACTATACAAAAAATTTGCAGAAAATTCAGAAAATCGTAATGAACGTCTTTTTGCTATAAATGAGATTATGGATGTTTATATGCTCAAAGATATAGCCTTAAATTTTAAAGATAGATACTCGAGAACACTTGCTGTTGCAAAAATTGAAGATGAACAAATATTAACTGAAATAGCAGAAAAATCTCCTTATATAGAAACAAGACAAATTGCATATGAAAGACTTGGTAAAAAAGATAAAGCTATAGCAGAACTTTTAAAAGGTCAAAATAACAAAGATACTGTTAAAAAAGGACTAGAAGAAATAGATGATGAAAAAATATTAACAGATATAGTTATTAATTCAAAAGATAAAAAAGCAAGAAATGGTGCCCTAGCAAAAATAACAAATAAAGATTTTTTAGAAGATATTGCATTAAAATCAAATGATGAATCAATTAAAGAACAATCAATAAAACAAATAGATTTAGATAATTATTTGAAAGAAAAATTTCTAAAAGAAGAAAATTCAGCTAATATTAAACTTATTGTGCTAGAGAAAGTTGATGATGAAGAGCTACTTAAAAAAATAGCCTTAAAAGATAATTATGAAAAAGTTAGATTAGAAGCTATATCAAAAATAAATAATAAAGATACATTAGAAAATATACTAAAAACAACAGAACATCCTGATGTAAAAATTGAGATTATGAGTAGAATTGATAATCCAAATTTAATCAAAGACATTGCTCTACATGATAAAGATAAATATACAAGAAGTATAGCATTAAATTATATTGATGATAATGAAATATTAAAAAATGTAGCTTTATCTGGAGAAGATAATTTTATAAGAAAAATTGCTGCTGAAAAAATTACTAATGAAAAATATTTAGAAGAAATATTAATAAATGAAAAAGATAAATCTGTTCAAAAAGCGCTATTTTCTAATAAAAATATGCAAAATGAAGACCTTATTGCAAATATAGCAATTAATTCAGAATCAGAAGATGTTAGAAAACTTGCACTTGAAAAGATTACCGATGAAAATATATTAAAAGATTTAATAATAAAAACAGAATATGAGGATACTGCAAGTGCTGCTTTATCTCAAATAAATGATGAAGCACTTTTAACAGAAGTTATTGCAAAAACTAAAAATAAAAATATTGCACTTAAAGCTATTAGATCAATTCATGATGAAAAAATATTAGAGATAATCGCAGAAAAATCAAACTTTGAAGATGTAAGAATAAGTGCTATATCAAAAATTGATAATCAAAAGATTATTGAAAAGATTGCCTTAAATGACCCTGAGATTAATGTAAGATCCGCTGCATTAAATAAAATATTAAACATTAATGTGTTAAAAGAAATTGCACAAAATGATTCTAATGAATATATACGTAATAAAGCTAATAAATTAATAAAATAATATATATATACATATCATTATATACATTCTCATAAATTATATAAAATTTTTTAATCTAATTCATTTGAAGGTATTCTGTAATAAGGGTCCTCTAATATATTTATTTCAATAAATTCACTTGCATCATCTAATAATTCTAAACAATCTTGAGAGAGATGACTTAAATATACTTTAATATTCTTTTCTTTATATTTTTTAATTACTTCATTTATAGCTATTATTGCAGATTGGTCTACTATACGTGAATCTAGAAAATTAATTACTACTCCATCAACTTTAATATTATAATCTAAAGATTCTTTAAAATTCATACAACTAGCAAAGAATAATGGACCTCTAACTTCATAATATTGTATATTATTATTTTTATCTAATGTAGGTATAACTGTAATTCTTTTAGAGCTTTGCCAAGCCATATTTAATGTACTTATAATAACACCTACTAAAACAGCAATAGCTAAATTATTTAATAAGACTGTTAAAATTGTAACAATTATCATAACAGCCATATCTATTTTAGGAACATGATTTATAACTTTTAAACTGGACCATTTAAACGTATCAATGGATACTACAATCAATACTCCGATTAAAGCAGCCATTGGCATATAATTTAAAAGAGAAGAACCGAACATTATTATAATAAATATTAAACCTCCAGCTATTAATCCACTTAAACGCTTTAATCCTCCTGATTGTAAATTTACCATAGTTTGTCCAATCATAGCACAACCACCCATTCCATGGAAAAATCCACAAAATGTATTAGCTATTCCCTGAGCTACACTTTCTTTATTTGCTCTACCACGTGTATTAGTCATTTCATCAACAACATTAACTGTAAGTAATGCTTCTATTAATCCTACAGATGCCATTAATATTGAATAAGGAAGAACAATCTTGATTGATTCATATGTTATCGGAACCATTGGAATATGAAAAGAAGGAAGTTGTGGACTGATACTTGCTATATCCCCTATTGTTTGTGTATTTAATCCAAAAATAAGGTTTATTAGTGTAACTGTTATTATAGCAACTAAACCACTTGGTACCTTATCTGTTATTCTTGGTAAAAAATACATTATTAATATACTAATTGTAACTAAAATTAACATTATTATAAGTGGCATTCCAGTTAACCATGCACCTGAAGGGGTTTTAAACTGTTCTATTTGTGATAAAAATATAATAATTGCAAGACCATTTAAAAATCCATGTATAACTGGTTGTGGAACTAAACGTATAAATTTAGCTAATCTTAATACACCAACAAGTATCTCTATAAGTCCCATAATAATAACTGCAAGATAAAGATATTCTGGACCATGTGTAACAACAAGTGCTATACTTACTATAGTTAAACCACCTGCTACACCACTTATCATTCCAGGTCTTCCCCCAATAAGTGATGTGATTAAACATATTATTGCAGTAGTAAAAAGACCAGTTAAAGGATCTAAATGAGCAAAAATAGCAAATGCAATAGCTTCAGGTATTAAAGCTAGTGATGTTGTAAGTCCTGCTAATATCTCATTTTTTAAAACTATAAGATTATATTCATTTTTAATACTTTTTAAATTATACATATTATCACAAAATAGTATTTATTATACTTATAATAAAATCTACTGTAATAATTTATATATTTTTATATTTAAAGCGTTCGCCAATATATTTTTTAAATAATTTCTTTCTTTATTTATAAAATAAAGGTTTTATGGAGATTTTAGAAATAAGTTTTGACTTTTAGCGGACACTCTTAATTTTAAAAAATTAGAAATTAATCATATTTTAAAGAATAAATTAAAAAAATAAGATAAAATAAATAAAAAAAAGTAAAATATTGAGTTTAGAATATTTTTTCAACTGCTTCTGCAAATGAAACAATTTCAGATTGATTTATACCAACAGCTAATTCTTCATCTTTAACTTTAGCTGCTCTTCTAGAACCATCACAACCTAAAGTTATATTAGGTTTACCACTTTCTATAGGTGTTGCACATACATCTCCACATACTGATTGTATACCTGAAAAATTAGGTTCGAATTTTTCTGAGTATTGATATACATATGCCTGTGCTGTTCTCATACCTCCAAGAGGATTAGTAAAGTATACTATAACATCAGGTACAAATTCAGCATCTTTAAGTGGTGCATATATAAGTCCTTTATGGCGTGTAGAGATTTTACATAAATTATCTGCAACAATTTTTCCATCTTCAAGTGATTTAAATCTTCCAAGTTCAAAGTATTTTTCTCCACTTGCAACTTTTTTTGGTGCATCTTCAAGTCCTAAAGCAGCTGAACCTCCTTTACAGGTTTGTTCATCTTTAGTTGAATAGAATGATTCACCTTGTGAAGCTAATTTAACCATTTCACAATGTCTTACAGGTTGTGCTTTAGTAATTCCTTGAGGAATTTCACTTTCATCATCAAAGAACTTAATAGCAACAACATTATCATTTATACCTATTTTATCTTTAAATAAACTAGCATACTCACTGTTATTACTTATATCATATTCTACCATAATATTACCTCAAAAATTATAATATTTATATTAATATATATCTTTAATATATTTAAAATATTTTTTTTATGTCTTGTAGATATCCATATTAAATCAATTGACATGTTCTAAAAATCTTATAAAACAGCGAAACTTTATATTTTTCTAATATAATTTAATTATTGTAATTAAATATTTTGAAATAATGACTAAGAAACATTTTATGAAATTGTATAGGTCAATTAATATCAATTACTCATAACTATATATCTGTCATTAATTCTTTAGCTAATGGAGTAATATTATCTTTTAAGATTTCAAATAGGAAATCACCGGTATAAGTACCGGATTTGGATACTTCTTCAGGTGTACCTTCTGCAATAACTTTTCCTCCACCATCTCCACCTTCAGGACCAAGATCTATTATATGGTCAGCTGTTTTAATTACATCGAGATTATGTTCTATTACTACAACTGAATTACCATTATCAGTAAGTCTATTTAACACGGAAAGTAATCTTTTAATATCTGAAAAATGTAAACCTGTAGTTGGTTCATCTAAAATATATAATGTCTGGCCTGTAGAAGATCTGGATAATTCTTTTGCAAGTTTAATTCTTTGAGCTTCACCACCAGATAATGTAGTTGCAGGTTGACCTAATTTAAGATATCCTAATCCTACATCATATAATGTTTGAAGTTTATTTTTTATTTTAGGTATATTTCTAAAAAATTCTAAAGCTTCTTCAACAGTCATTTCAAGAACATCATAAATGTTTTTACCTTTATAACGAATATCTAAGGTGTCTTCATTATATCTTTTACCATTACATACTTCACATGGAACATATACATCAGCTAAAAAGTGCATTTCAATTTGTATAATACCATCACCTGAACATGCTTCACATCTTCCACCTTTAACATTAAAACTAAATCTTCCAGGTTTATATCCTCTTGCTTTAGCCTCAGGTGTTTGAGCAAATAATTCTCTTATAGGTGTAAACAATCCAATATAAGTAGCAGGATTACTTCTAGGTGTTCTACCTATTGGCGTTTGGTCTATAATAATAAGTTTATCTACATTTTCTGCACCTTCAATTGAATCATGGTCTCCTGCAAATGCGTATTTGTGGTCTAATATTCCTTTCAGGCCTTTGTATAATATCTGATTTATAAGACTACTTTTACCTGAACCACTAACACCTGTAACACAAGTAAATAATCCAAGTGGTATTTTAACATTTATATTTTTAAGGTTATTTTGTCTTGCACCTTTTATTGTAATGAAATTACCATTACCGTCTCTTCTTTTTTTAGGTATAGGTATAAATTCTTTTCTAGATAAATATTTTCCAGTTATAGAGTCTTCTGATTTTATGATATCTTCTGGTGTTCCCCGTGCTATTACACGTCCACCATGTTCACCTGCACCAGGACCTATATCTACAACATAATCTGCTGATAGAATAGTTTCTTCATCATGTTCTACAACAATTAGTGTATTTCCAATATTACATAAATGTTCCAAGGTCTGTATAAGTTTACGATTATCTCTTTGATGTAATCCTATACTTGGCTCATCTAGAATATATAATACTCCTACAAGACCTGAACCTATCTGTGTTGCAAGTCTTATTCTTTGAGCTTCTCCACCAGATAATGTACCTGATGAACGGGCCATAGTAATATAATCTAGACCTACATCTACAAGAAAACTTAAACGTTGATTAATTTCTTTTAATACTTCACTAGCTATGAAATTTTCTCTATCAGTAAGTTTAAGTTCTTGAAAAAATTTATATGAATCTTTAATAGACATTTCACAGACATCTGCAATATTCATTCCACCAACTGTAACAGCTAATACTTCAGGTTTAAGTCTTCTACCATCACATACAGAACATTTTCTATCACTCATAAATTTAGAAATATGTTTACGATTCCAATTAGATTTAGTTTCAAAGTATAATCTTTGTAGACGTATGACTACTCCTTCAAAACGTCTATTAACCATATATGTTCTGTTTCTTCTTTGAATGTTAAATGCAATTTTATCATCGGATCCAAATAAAATTATATCTTGATTCTTTTTAGATAAATCTTTAAATGGTGTATCTAAACTAAAGCCATAATGGTCTCCTACTGCTTGAAGTAATTGATTATAATAATTATCTTTTTTATTAGAATTATTCCAGGGTACTATTGCACCTTCATTAATAGATAGATTTTTATTTGGAACTACTAAATCTGGGTCTATTTCCATTTTAGAACCTATACCTTTACATTCAGGACATGCTCCTTGAGGAGAGTTAAATGAAAACATACGGGGAGTTAATTCTTCAAAACTTAATCCACAGTCAACACATGCAAAATCTTCTGAATATATTTTTTCATACTCTTCATCATCTTTTGGTGTATATAATACTTTAACTTGACCTTCTGAAAATTTAGTTGCTGTTTCAAGAGAATCAGTTAATCGTCTTTTAAAATCGACCGTATTTCTAATTTTTAATCTATCTACAACAATATCAATAGTATGTTTATAATTCTTTTTAAGCTTTATATCTTCTTCTAAATCTCTAATCTCACCATCGACACGTACTCTTACAAAACCTTTTTCCCTATATTCTTCAAATATTTGTTTATGTTCTCCTTTACGATCTTTAATAATTGGAGATAATACTTGAATTTTTACTTCTTCTCCTTCTTCCATTATAGATTCTGCTATTTGACCTATTGTTTGTTGTGAAATTTCTCTACCACAATTAGGACAATGCGGTATTCCTATACGTGCAAAAAGTAATCTAAGATAATCATAAATTTCTGTTATGGTTCCAACTGTACTTCTAGGATTTACTCTAGTAGTTTTTTGGTCAATTGATATAGCTGGAGATAATCCTTCAATATAATCTAATTCTGGTTTGTCCATTTGTCCTAAAAATTGTCTTGCATAACTTGATAGGGATTCTACATATCTTCTTTGTCCTTCAGCATAGATTGTATCAAATGCAAGTGATGATTTACCTGAACCACTTAAACCTGTTATTACAATAAATTCATCTCGAGGAATATTTAAGTCTATATTTTGCAGGTTATGTTCTCTAGCACCTTTAATAATTATTTCCCTTTTATTAGACTTCTTAGTCATTTTTTCACCATAATATATGATATATAATTTACTTCATTAATATTAAATTTAAATTTTATTATTATAATATAATTTTAATTTTATCTTTGTAAATTTATGCTCATAATAATTAAAATTTTAATATATTATAATATTTATTCGCATATTAAAAAACTATTTATTTGACACTTAAAAAGATTATATGATTTTTCGAAAAATCCATTTCCATCTTTCTAAAACTCAAATATTAAGTTAAATCATTTTAAATTTTCATTATCCTTTAAATATATTTTTAATATACTTAAGAAAGATTTAGATATAATTATTAATTTTTTTTGATTTATTCATATTTAGAGTAGTGCGATTTGATGTTATTAAAATAAGAGGATATTATTTTTTTATAAAGAGGTTTAAATTCATAATTTTTGATTTTTATTTTCCTCATAACTGTCCTGTTCAAAAATCAAATCATATTTATATTCAATCCTCTCATAATTACTTTGCATTTTTTGATTATACTCATCTTCATTGACTTCACCAGGTTGTAATTCAAGTATAACCGGGTTGTGGCCTCTGTGTACAATATCTTCAATATAATTTGTCCCTGATCAAATGCAATCTACAACTATAATATTTCTCATAATCTCACCAATATAATATTATTAAAAATTTTTATAAATAATTAATTGTTAATTTTTATATGTAAAAATAGTTTATTTCTTATTTTATGCTTTGTAGAAATCCTAATTTTAATTGTTTTAGAGTTAAACATTTTCGAATAATAATAATAATAATAATAATAATAATAATAATAATAATAATAATAATTTTTTTAAAAATCAAAAATAAAAATAGGAAAAAATTGATTTTTTGTAAAAATTATTGAAAAAATGTATAGGATTTCTATAAAGTTATTTTATTTTAATATTTGTATAATATAACACTAAAATTTTTAATAAAATTAATTATATTATTTTATATAAAAAAATTATTAATTATTTCAAAATAATTTGTTTTTATATTAAAAATTTATCTTAAATAATAATATTTGAAGGTTTATAATTGGTTTTTTCTATTATTATATTTTCTTATTATAAATATTAAATTTTCATCTTTTATATCAGATTTTGATATATTATTTGAAAAATTTTATGTATTGGAATAATTTAAAAATTAAGGTTAAAAAACCAATGTATAAAAATAATTTCAATTGCTATAAAATTTAAAGCATACCTTTAAGCTGAACAATTTCATCTCTTAAAAGTGCTGCTTTTTCAAAGTCCAAATCATTTGCAGCTTCATGCATATCTTTTTCAAGATCTCTAATTAATAATTTAATTTCATCTTTAGGTAAACGTTTAATTTCAGAAATCTTTTTAACTTTAAGATCTTCTTTTTTCTCTTTTAATGTTCTTTCAGTAGTTTTAGGAGTAATGTTGAATTTTTTATTATATGCCGTTTGAATAAAACGTCTTTTATCAGTAATTTCTTTAGAATTTTTAACTGAATCAGTCATTTCATCAGCATACATAATAACCTGACCATTAACATTACGTGCTGCTCTACCTATAGTTTGTATAAGTGATGTTTCACTTCTTAAAAATCCTTCTTTATCTGCATCTAAGATTGCAACAAGAGATACCTCAGGTAAATCTAAACCTTCTCTTAAAAGGTTTACACCTACAAGTACATCAAAAGATCCACGCCTTAATTCATCAATAATTTCGATACGTTCTAATGTATCAACTTCTGAATGGAGATAATGTACTTTAATACCAATCTTAGCATAATAATCAGTTAAATCTTCAGCCATACGTTTAGTAAGAGTAGTTACAAGTACACGTTCATCACGTTCTGCTCTTTTTTGAACTTCACCAAGTAAATCTTCAACTTGACCTTTAACAGGCCTTATAATAACTTCAGGATCAACTAGTCCAGTTGGCCGAATAATTTGCTCTGTAACATTAAGACTTCTAGATAATTCATAACTACCGGGTGTTGCTGATATATAAATTACCTGATTAACAGACTCTTCAAATTCATTAAATTTAAATGGACGATTTTCTTTTGCAGAAGGTAATCTGAAACCATAATCAACAAGAGTCTGCTTACGAGCTTTATCACCATTATACATACCTCTGATTTGAGGAACTGTTACATGTGATTCATCAATTATTGTTAAAAAGTCATCAGGGAAATACTTAAGTAAAGTATATGGCATATCACCCCAATTACGACCTGATAAATGCATTGAATAATTTTCAATTCCAGGACAGTAACCCATTTCCTGTAGCATTTCTATATCAAAACGGGTTCTTTGCTCTAATCGTTGAGCTTCTAAATATTTACCTTCTTTATTTAAATCCTTTAACCTAGTTTCTAGTTCATTATTAATATCCTTTAAAGCCTGGTCCATTCTATCTTGGCCAACAATAAAGTGTTTTGCTGGAAACAAAGTATATCTTTCTAATGATTCTTTTTTTCTACTAGTAACAGGATCAATCAAAGAGATTGCATCTATTTCATCACCAAATAATTCTATTCTTATAGGACTTGTACCATCTACAGGATTAATTTCTATTACATCTCCTCTTACACGAAACTGCCCTCTTTCAAATCCTAAATCATTACGTTCATATTGAAGATAAATTAATCTAGATAAAATATATGCCCTGTCATATTCATCTCCAACATGAAATGGAAAAGCAAATTCTCCATAATCCTGAGGAGAACCTATACCATAAATACAACTAACACTACTTACAACAATAACATCATCACGAGAAAGTAAAGATTGAGTAGCTGAATGTCGCATAATATCTATATCTTCATTTATAGATGCTTCTTTATCTATAAAAGTATCACTTCTAGGTACATAAGCTTCTGGTTGATAATAATCATAATAACTTACAAAATATTCTACTGCATTTTCAGGGAAAAATACTTTAAACTCTTCATATAATTGTGCTGCTAAGGTTTTATTATGTGATATTATAAGAGTCGGTTTTTGAACCTTTTCTATAACATTAGCCATTGTAAATGTTTTTCCAGATCCAGTTACTCCAAGTAATGTCTGTTCATGTAAACCTTTATTTATCCCACCTACAAGGGATTCTATTGCTTTTGGTTGATCACCTAATGGTTTAAATGGTGAATGTAATTTAAATTCCTTCATATTATCAAAAAATACATATCAATTTATAAATATTATAATCTTTATATAAAATATAAATTAACTTTAATTATTAATCTTAAAGTTAAAACTTATTGCAGTATAAGGTAATTCACAGCATGGTCTAACTCTTTGTGCCTTATAGACCACATCATCATATTTAGATAAAATTTCTTTTACTTCTTCATTAATAAGTTCCAGGTCATCTTCATTATGAACACGGAAATTACCTAAAAAAGTTACTCCTCCACCTAAATTTAATATTGATAATTTATCCATGATAAAAGTACAATTGTGATTTTTTAATATTAGATTAATATTAGATACAACTTCTTTGTTAATTTGGTCTTTATCTTCTTTTGATAACAATTCTAACACCTAAGAATTTTTAATGAAGTAATTTATGATATAATAGTAATATTTATATATTAATAATATATGAACATATATAAATCTTTAATTTTAAATTAATTTCATATATATTTAATTCATTTTATTTTTTAAATCTTTTAAATTGGATTTAAGAATTTTATAAATGTTTTCTGCACCAATTATCTCTTCATCAGTAACATTCCAATTTGAAGGAAATAAAATGAATGGTTTAGATTGGTCTCCGCCTACACCACCATGACTTCCAACTAATTCCTCAAAAGCACAAACCTCATCTGCTTGTGAATCATAAAAACTATTAACAAGGATATCTGGAGTATGTTCAAAAGAACTAGTTCTTTTTAAATGTTTTACAATATTGTCTCCAAAACCTTCAAGAGGGTTTTCCCCATCAATTTTGCCAGTATCAAGGAAATATGTACCATTTTTACCAATAGCTAAATCTCCATATTTTTGGGATTTAATCAAAATAAATCCTATGTATTCATTTTTAATGATGCCAGAAATCAAATCAGGGAAATATTTATTGATTTCCTCATATGTTAATCTGTGAATCCATTGAGTAAAATAAATCATAGCAAGATTACCTGAAGCCAATACAATAACTTCAGAATCACTTAATTCTTCTTCTATTTTTTTTTCTTTTTTGATAATATTTTTTTTTCTTGCAAATGGAGTATAGTTTCCTCCAGCAAAATGATCTTCATTTGAAGTCATTTTTGAAGAAAGATTCATATCCTTAGGAAGTAATGATTGAACAAAATCTTCAAAAGTTTCACCATATCTTTGGGTGAATGTAGCACCATTAGTTTGACCATGATCTGATTGAATGACAAATTGATAATCTCTTGGACAATATTTATTTGCATCAATCAAATGTTTAATTTGATTATCCATTTTTTTTAATGCATACCATGCATCATTATCTCTAACTCCAGAGTGATGAGCTATTTCATCATATCCTAAGTATGTTGAGTATGCAACATCAATATCTCCAATCATCATATCTCCAATTAATGTTGCAGTATTGATTTCACTCATAAAAATATTTGTACCAGCTCTTGTAGGAATATATTTTATTCCACGTTTAATTCTAGGTTGAATATTTTTAATTGAATGTGTGATTTGTGAAATTGCCTCACGTATCATATCTGCTATAAACAAAGTAAATATACGGGTAAAATGACTAGGATTAGAAAATACTGAATACCATGCTTTATTGTATAATTTATTAATTTCCATTATCTTACTAAAAGTAAATATAACATTATCGGTATCTCCTGAGAATAAATTTGATCTACTAGCACCATTATCCACCAGCAATCCATTTCCATCAGATATTCTATGTTCTAATTCCGGAACTTTAGTAAATCCTGAACATTGCATCAAATTATTACTATTATTTTTTTCTATCCATCTAAATGCAACTATACCTTCATTATTTCCATGAAGTATGCCTGCTTGACTTGCACCAGTTTGTGAAGAAAGATCGGTTTCCCACATTCTAAGAATATAATTATCACTATAAATCATATCTTTTACAGTTGGCATTAATCCTTTTTTTACAGCTTCACATAAAACATTATAAGCAAGTCCATCAATTTCAATAATAATTAAACCAGGATAATCCTTAATATCAGTTTTCCGGTTTTTTTTAGCATCTCTTAAAACTGCTCTATAATATGAACTGTCATCTTCAATAGTAATTAAAGCTGATAGTACCGTTGAAACAGATGCTGTAGCTAATGGAGCTATAATAATTCCTATGCCAGTAATATTTATTCCAAATAATGGAGCAAAAATCTGAAGTAATAGTCCATTTAATAAAATAGATCCTAAACCAAAAGTTAAAACTAAAAAAGGCATAGCTATTCGAGTTAAAAGTGGCCAAAGTAATGAATTAATGAAACTTATAAAGATTACTAAAAATATTATATTATCAAATTCAGAAACTGTAACTCCTAATCCTAAAAAACTGATTAAATATATTCCAAGGATATTTCCAATAAATAAGATAATACTTCTTTTAATACTTCTTTTAGGAATTTGTTTCTCTTTTATGATCCTCATATTATCTTTTTTTAATTTTATCTGAAAAATGATATTTTAAATATGCTCAATATATTCAACTCACAAATATTAAACCTGTTTTATTTTTTAAATCCGTTTTAACATTAGTTAAATTAGAAGAATAATTTTTTAAATCATTTGCAAATGAATGTAAATCATCAGTCATGTTTTTAACCGTAGTCATAGGATAGTTTGAATTAGACTCTGAAAATATTTTTTTGTATTTAACAGATTGAGCCATATGAACTGCCATATCTTTGTCTTTGCAAATAATAAGAATATTGTCATGGGTGGTATTATTAGATAATGGTATACAAAACAATTTACCATTATAATGAACTTTAATAATATCAAATATATGGATTGCCAATAATTCATCTGCATTTATAACATAAGCTTCATATCCGTCTAAATCTTGTTTTTGACCATTATTTACAGCTTTTATAATTGAATTATACCCGACTTCGGTTATTTTTATTAAATTTTTATCTTCTAGGTTATTATATGTAAGTAATATTCCATTATTCCAATGCCATAATTTAAGACTTTCAAATTTTCCATCATATTTTGTTTGATTAGCAGGAACTTCTATACTTGTTCCATGAGGAGATATTTCAATTGTTTCATAATTTACAGATGTTAGTATAAGAAAAATAACACCAGATAGAATTATTAATAATATTATACCTATAATATAAAATTTTTTATTTTCCATAATGACACCAATTATTTTAAATTAATAAATTCATGTATATAATAATTATTATATCTATTCAAACATATAAAATATATAAATTATAATAATTTTTAAAAATAATCAAATAAATTTAATAATTAATTTTGAAAACATTCAATACTCAGCACGAAAATATTTACTATAACTTAAATTCCATATTGTACATACCTCTTTTTAAAAAAGACTTCTTATTATAGACTTTAAAACCAATTCTTTCATATAATGCCTTTGCTTTTGGATTTCGAAAATCTGCATCTAAAATAACTCTTTTATAATGATTTTTTTTAGCATAATCAATTACATCTTTAATAACTTTAGTACCATAACCTTTTGATCTATAATTTTCATCTATAGCTATTTCTGCAATATACATATCATCTTTTTTAATATCACAAATTACAAAATAATCCAATATTTCTACTATTAATAATTTAAGGGATTTAAAATGAGTTTTTTGTTTAGTTTTTGATGTATATAAAATTAACATTCCAATAATATTATCATTATCATAAATAACCTTAGTGCATCCGTCTTTTTCTAGGTTTTTTTCAATTGAATTTATTGCTTTTTCTTTAGATGAAAAAAGCTTATTATATGTTCTAAAGTCTACATTATATTTTAATGTAGCAACTTTATTTTTTTCATGAATCTGTGGGTCGAAATTCACATATTTCATATTAATCCTCTATTTCAGTTAATTTCTTTAATGTTCATTATAATTTATCTACTAATTAAATTATACAAATCAAACAATCTTTATATATGTTAAAACTCAAGCAAAAAAATTTATTTTAAGATAAGTGTTTAATTTATATCAATTTATATAAGAAATACTTTCATTTTTAGTTATTTTATTGAAAAAATATATTATTAATAGTATGACAATTAAAATTTAAATATTATTAAACATATAGATTTAATTAAATATTAGAATATATAATCTATTCAAAAATATATTCTAATATAATTAAATAATATAATAAAAAATTATTTAATTAAAATATTAAATATTTAAAAAAAAAATTTTTTAAAAAAATATGGAAGTGAAAATATTAAGAAGAATATTGTATTAATACTTTTTTGTTTATTTATAGTGAGCCTTTCATTAGGTTCTGTAAGTGCATTTGATGATAATATAGAAAATGATTTAACTGATTCATATTACAATTATAATCCCGATTCTAATATTGTAAGTGAATCAAATTCACCGGATACTGATGATACAGATGATGGAAAATTTTCTACCCTTCAAGAAAAGATTAATCAGTTAAAAGAAGGTGAAACTTTAAATTTAACTAATGATTATATTGACAATGATTTAGATAACGGAATAACTATATCTAAAAACATTATTATTGAAGGAAATGGATATAAAATAGATGCTGCTTTTAAATCTCGAATTTTTACCATAACTAATTTTTCATCTATAACTTTAAAAAATATTGTTTTTATGAATGGATATTCAAAAGATAATGGTGGAGCAATATATTTTGATAAATTATCTAATTCAACTTTTAACAATTTATCTTTTATTAATAATCATGCTGATAATCATGGTGGTGCAATTTATATTAATTCAGAAACATCATTTAATCAGTTTATTAATATTACATTAAAAAATAACACTGCTTTAAGAGGTGCAGGAATATATTTTGCTGCAGATGTTTTAAATAATACCTTAGATTTCTATGCTTCTCAAAATAGTATTCGAAATTTCTCTGGAGCAGTATTTTTTGTTGGGTCTAATTTTAGAAATAATAATTTAACTGGAAGATATATTGATAATCATGCAGATGATCACTGTGCTGGTGTTCTATATATTAAAGGTAATATTACCAATAACATTTTTGATGGATATTTTGAAAATAATACTGGAAAAGCACAAACTGGAGGAGTATTTACTCTTATGGAAAATGCAATAAATAATACTTTTAAAGGTAAATTTTATAACAATTCTGCTAGGATTGGTGGAGTTATATATTTCTATATTGCTTCATATAATAATACAATTATGGGAGAATTTATAGATAACACAGCATCAAAATCAGGTTCTGCAATATACTTTAGAGGTAGTCCATCTAATACTATAGTTAATTCAACATTTATCGACAATAAAGCTCTTTCTATTGATTTAAATATTGCTTTTACTGACTCATCTGCTAAAGTCATATTTACTGGATGGAATAATATAATTAATGCAATAAATGCTGCTGATATGGTAAATTTACAATTTAACAATGTTACATACTGGGGTGCAGATGGTTTAATTAATACTGATGATATTTACCCAATATTTGGTCCATATTGTTCAGGACAAAACATCACTGTAGAAATTTATAAGAATTCCCAGCTAATTCATAATATAACTAATCTTACTAATGTAAATGGAGCTGCTGTATTTTATTATCCTAAACTGGATGATGGAACTTACAGTTATTTGATTTATCATGGAGATAATTCATATTATACCTATATTCAAAAATCAGGTACTGTTATTATTGGACAAAAACCAACTAAATTACGTCTTGCAAATAAAAAAACTACCTATAATACAGGAAAATATCCAACTATAACATTAAAAGATAAAAATAACAACATACTTAAAAACATGAAAATTACTGTTATTCTTAATGGTAAAAAATCTACAAAAACTACTGATAATAAAGGACAAGTTAAGTTAACTGGATTAGCTCCTAAAACATACAAAATTACTATTAACTTTAATGGAAATGAGAAATATTTAAATTCATCATTAAGTACAAAAATTTCTGTACTTAAAGCTAATAGTAAAATAGTTGCTAAAAATGGTATTTATTACAGTATTGCAAAACATAAAAGATATTTAGTTGCTTTAAAAAATAATAAGAATAAAGCAATTAAAAATACAAAAATTAGCTTAATAATTAATAAAAAGACATTTACATCTAAAACTAACAGTAAAGGTATTGCAACTTTTAAATTAGATAAATTTGTAAAAAAAGGTACTTTTATTAGTTTAATTAAGTTTGCTGGAAATAATTACTTTAAACCATCAAAGAAAAAAATATATTTAGCATTTATTTAAACCATTAAAAATAATAAAATATTTTTTTTCTATTTAATTCATCATACAAAGTTATAATGTATGATGGATTAAAAAAGTTACTTTTTTTAAATCTTTTTTTAATATTTCTGAATTATAAATCTTAAGAGTATTATATAGATATTTATATTTATTAATTATCGAATTATTAGAAAAATGACTATATTATTCAAATACTTTAATTTGAACTTGTTTAAATAAATCCTCATTAATCTTTGATTTATTAATATCAATAATATATTTAATGTTATCTTTGCATATATTACATTTGTAAAGTTCATATCTGTTAATAGAAATATTACAGAACTTTTCTATTTGGTCTTTAGTAAAATGATTCGCATATGGCTTTAATGAATATAAAATATAATTAACATCTGTATAATTATATGAGTTATTATTTAATTTTGTTAAAATATTTTCTATATAGATATTTACCTTAAAATGATATACATCAATATTATCAAATTTATTATCAACAAAATTAATAATATACCTATAATCTTCACTTTCATAAAAATGATCAGAGTATTTAATTATTAAAGAAAATAATAATCTTACCTGTTCTTCTGTTAATTGATCTGCAAAACCCCTTAATTCTTTAAAAATTTCATTCATATCTTTATTTGTATGAAAAGTTAATAGAATCTGATTAATACTTTCTTTATAAGTTTCTTTAATAAAATTACTATCAATTTTATCTTTATTTGAATTTATAATATGATTGAAATCATCTGCATATACATTTAATAAAGGTTCATTTACCATTATTTGACATATTTGGGTAAGTTGATCTTTATTAAATTTATTAGCATTCATTCTTAAATAATTAAAAGAATCTGAAACATCCCCCTCTTTATAAACTCTTAAATTATCTAATTTATTATTTATTTCAATTTGATAATCTTTTAAATCTTTATCATAAGATTTATTAGCTAAATCCTCATTAAAAATTAATAATTCCTCATTTTTCTCATATATTTGAATTATTAATTTATCTAAATTAGGTGAAGAAATTTTGATACCAGTAATAGGATTTGCATAATACCAGCAAGGACTATTATTACCTTTTTCCTCTACAAAAAGAAAACCTGTATATTCTCCAAAATCACTTATTTCTAACCATTTACTGGAAATATTTTCTGAAATATTTTCTAATTTAATAATATCCTCAATATATATTCCCTTCTTATAATAATCTAAAATAATATAAATGATTTCTTTTTTACAGTTTTCTATATCAGATTTGTACTGTTTTTTATAATCAAAATTTTTATCTTCAAGTAAACTATCTATTTTTCTATTACACTTATCTACTGTTGCAAAATCACATTTAAATCCAGCACGTTTTTTTTCATCTTCGAGTATTCTAATATCAGACTCTATTTGAAGGTTTCTTTTAGTAGAAATGGATTTTTCATCTTCTATTTTATTATTTAATTCAGCAATCTGATTTAATAATGGATTAATTTGAGACATATAGAACCCTTTCATTATTAAAATTATTTTTTATTAAGTAGATAAAAAAATATTTTAAAAAAATATTATATTGTATTTTATTAAATTACTATAAGTTTTATTTAAATTATTATTGTTGTTTAGTTATTTTTATTATAAATTATTTATAATTAATTATAAATTAAATTTAGTAATTTACAATATTTTTACTTTTAGATATCTATAGATTATAAGTCATACTTATTTTCTATTTAACTCTTCATACAAATCTTTTGCATTTTTGTGAGATGGATTAATAGACCTGTTATTTTTAGAAGTATATTTAATATAATTTTTATTATCTTTTAATTATTAGAAAAATTGTATTAAAATCGAGTATTAATAATATGTTCTAGATATTTTATTTAAAACTTCATTATATAAATCTTCACTAATTTTAGATTTATTAGCATTTAAAATATAAATAACACTATCTCTACACTTATAACAATTATATACTTGTGAGTTAGTGAGAGATATTTGACAGAATCTATTTATTTGACTAATTGTAAAAAAATTAGCATTATCTACTAATATATCTAAAAGTTTTTTAGCTTTTGAATAACCAAATGTTATTAATTTCAAATTTTTTAGACCAACAGATATAATTATAATAGCATAAAGATGATTTAAATCGATATTAATGAATTTTTCATCTATATATTTAGTAATATAAAAAAAATCATCCGTAAAATCACTCTTATAAAAATTTGCTTCATTTTTAATAATTAATGAGAATAATTTTTTTGCATCATTTTCGGTAAATTTTTCTACATAACAACTTAATTCTATAAAAATATCTTTCATAACTTCTTTTGTTAGAAATTGTAATAAAATTTGATTAATAATTTGTTTATAAGTATCTTTTATAAAATTGCTGTTAAGTTTATATTTATTATTATCTATTATGTAATTAAAATCCTTTCCATATTTATTTAAAAAGGGATTTTTTATCATTAGTTCACATAAGTTAACTAGTTGTTTTTTATTGAATTTATAATAATTATTTTTAAAATATGTAAAAATCTCAGAATGATTTGTATATTGATCATATTTTAAAATTTCCAATTTATTATTTATTTCAATTTGTGAATATTTTATATCTTTAGCATAAGATTTATTAGCTAAATCCTCATTGAAAATTGTTAATTCTTCATTTTTCTCTTTTATCTTAATTTGTAAATCATTTAAGTTATTTGAGGAAACTTTTATATCTGTAATAGGGTTAGCATAATACCAACAAGGGCTTTGATTACATTTGTCCATTACAAAAAGAAAACCTGTATTATTGCCGAAATCACTTATATTTAACCATTTACTGGTAATATTCTGTGATATATTTTCTAATTTAATTATATCTTGAATATAAATCCCTTTTTGATAATAATCTAAAATAATATAAACAAGTTCTTTTTTAAAAGCTTTTATATCTTTATTGTATTGTTCAATATGATTGAAATTTTTTTCCTCTCGAAGACGTGCAATTTGAGAAATATACTTATCTACACTAGCAAAATCATTTTTTAATCCTGCATGTTTTTTCTCTTTTTCAAGTTCCTTAATCTTGTAATCTATTTGAATTTTTCTTTTAGAATTATTAATTTTTTCTTCATCAATTTTATCATATAATTCTTCTATTTTATTTAATAAGTCATTAATTTGAGACATAATGCACCCCCTTACAATAAGAATATTTTTATTATTAGATAAAAATATTTTTATATAAAATTTTTTATAATCTATAATTTAGTTTATTAACAGTTAATTTTAAATTTTAATTTAATTCATTAAACTGCTTTTTGTGAAAAATAAAGTCACATTCAACAATATTTATTATTAATGAAGTTTATATTTTATTTCATCAAAAATAGATTAGATTTTTAATATAGTAACTACTAAAATAAAATTATATTAAATAAAATGGATAATATAGGTCTTATATTCATTTTTTCTTTTAAATCGATTTTTTGCGGATATGTGTATAATAGAGATATTATGAATAATATGAAGAATTTTGAAGGAATAGAAATTGACCAAGAATTATTGGAAAGAACAAATCCTATATTTAACACTGCCAGAATGACTCTTTTTCAATTGGCTGCTGCTGGTTATGATGATGCCAAGGATGTAGTTCAAAAGTTGAATCTTACTCGGGAAGATACACAAGATAGTAAAACAGTTAAGGCCGATGAAGATGACCTTTTCATTAACAGTGTGGTTATGGAAATAAGATATTTTAGGGGTCTGAATTTTTTAGTTCTCAGATAATTGTTGTATGGCTGTTTTTGTATTAAAACCTTGTGATATGATTAAGGCTCCTAAAAATACATTTA
>OMVX01000018.1 GCA_900314605.1 uncultured Methanobrevibacter sp.
AAAATAACTGCAAGTAATATGGTTATGGTTTATTCAAATAAGACTAAATATGTAATTAGATTATTAGATGCTAAGAAAAACCCTATAGCTAATAAAAGAATTTTATTTAAAATAAACGGGCTTTTATATAAACTTGTTACTAATAATAATGGTTATGCTCACAGAGTAATTAATCTACCAATTGGTAATTATAAAGTTCAAATGAGTTTTTCAGGTGATAGTTTTTATAATGAATCTCGTAAGAATACTAAAATTACTGTAAAAAAAATCTCAACTATAATTACAGCAAAAGATTTTAGAGAAAATTATGGAGATGGAAATTATTTTATTACTAAATTAAGTAGTAATTTAGCAAATAAACTTGCTAAACAGAAAGTTTATTTTACAATTAATGGTCAAACTATAACTAGAACTACTAATAACAATGGTAATATATATTTAAAACTCAATTTAAAACCTAAAACTTATAAAATGAAAATTAGTTTTAAGGGTAATTCTAAATATACTTCTAAATCTATTACTCGGAAAATTGTAATTTATAAAAATAACACAAAACTTTCTGTACAAAGATCTAATGCTACATTCCTTAAAGGTGAATCATTTGGTGTTTATCTTAAGGATAGGAACAATCAACCAGTTTCAGATAAGAAAATTAAAATCACTATTAATGGTAAAACTTATACTAAAACTACTAATGATAAAGGTTTAGCTCGTTTAGCATTAGATATCAAAGAGGGAACTTATAAAGTGGATATCTTATATAAAAATTCTACTAATTCATTTATGTCTTCTTCTTTATCTACTAAAGTTAAAGTTATCAAAAATGTAACTTATATTCAAGCCTATGATAAGCATGTTATTAATGGTACACAAAATCATTTTGGAATAATATTATATGATGTATGGAAAAATCCAATGGTTGGTGAAAATATTACTTTCACATTAAATGGAGTAAGTACTGTTAGAACTACTAGTTCAACAGGTTATGCTTATATTCCTTACCAATTAACTACAGGAACATATAAAATTTCATATGCATACATTAATGAAAATCCAGATTTAAGTAATAAAGGTACTAAGACAATCTATGTCTATGATAATAAAACATATATCGAGGGTTCAAATATGCAGATGTATGTTAATATTTCTAAAACATATTCTGTAACTTTAAAAGATCAATTTGGTAACCCATTACAAGGTAAAGTTGTTACTTTCACTTTAGAGGATAAAAATTACACTGAAACTACGAATAATAAGGGTGTTGCAAGTAAATCTTTCACTTTAAACACTGTGGGAAACTATACAATTCATTATTCTTTTAAAGATGATGGGGACCATCCTTCTGTTAGCGGTAATTCTATACTAATAGTATCTAAAGATCCTAATGCATTTAGTATTGACCAAATTGTTGAAGCTTCAAGAACCCTTGCAACTTATTATAAAGCTAATGGAACAATTCCAGATCATATTAAAATTTTAAATAAGAAGGTTACAATGGCTCAATTCTTGTATTATGCAAGTCGTGCTATTTCACAAATTCAAGCAGGTAAATTTAATGATATTTCTATAATTAAATCTTTAAGTGAACCTGGAAACCCTACTGGAGATACTATTAATGATAAATTAGCTTTAAAAGATTATGTTGATTCTGCTACTAGAACATATAAGTGGATATTAGAAAATGGTCAAGGTCCAAACTATTCAACTACTACACTTGGTAAAATCCCTTATGAGGATTTAATTGACACATTTGCTCGTGTTTTAGTTTCTTATGGGGATAATAAAAAATTACCAGCAAGTATTATTGTAGAAACCAGTTCCTCTGGTGGACATGCACATATTACTCCAGCTATAAGGTCTTTAGCTCATGAATTAACAGATAGTTTAACTTCAGAGTATTCAAAAGCAGTGGCTTTATTTAATTGGGTTAGAGATAAAATCTCATATGATTATTATGCTAACTCACTTCAAGGTGCTGCAAAAACTCTTCAAGTTAGATCAGGTAATTGTTGTGATCAATCTAACCTTTATGTTGCTTTATGTAGGTCTATAGGTCTTGAAATAAGATATGTACATGGATACTGTTATTTCCCTCTTGATGGTTGTTGGTATGGTCATGTATGGACTGAAGTTAAAATTAATGGTAAATGGTATAGTGCAGATTGTGTTTCTCCTAGAAACTCATTTGGTAAAATTGTAAACTGGGATACTTCAACTGCAACTATTTATAATAGATATAAAGATTTACCATTTTAGATTAAACAAAATTTCTTTAAGAGGTTTTCTCCTCTTACTTTTTATTTTTTAATATATTGTCTTATCTTATTTTTTTAGATTTTTTTTGGTGTTTTTTTATTTTTAATTGTCTGATTTTTTTATTTATATTGTTTTATTGTTTTTTAAAATTTTAATTTTTTTTATAATATAATTTTAAAAATAACAATATTTTATCAAATTGATATATATCTTCTTTTTAATTTTTAAGAAGAAAAATAGTTTTATTAATTAAATTGATTTTTCTATTAATTATTTTAAAATTATTTTTTTTACTTTAAGATAATTTTACCATTTTTTTATTAAAATTATATTTTTAGGCCCTATTTTTTCTATTTTCAAAGTATTTAGATTTTTATTAGTTTTTTTTTTTTTAAAATTTGTTATTTTTATTTTTGATTTTATTAAAAATGGGATAACTATTTTAATAGACATTTTTTTTCTGTATGTTTATTCATAAATCAAATTTTGTTAATATTTATTTTGTTTTGTTTCTAAATCATTCATTTTCGGTATTTTTTTTACAAATGGTGTTTAGATTTTACCATACATTTCCTATTTTTATTAATTTTTTATAAGATATATTTTTTAATAATCTCTTAAAAAAGAATTAAAATGATTATTGTTATTAGTTTTTTTATTCTTTAATTTAAATCTAGTTAAACTGACCATTTTATTAATTATTTTATTTTTATTTTTTATAAATAAGAATTTTAATATTAATTTTATTATTCTAAATTTTCTCTTAATCATATTTTTTTTATTTGTTGAATAAATTATCTTATTTATTTTTATTATTTTTAAACGAAATTTCAATTTATTAATAGTTTTTAAGCTATTTATAATTAAAAATAAATTAAACCCTACTATTTTTTATTAATAATATTTTAACAATCTTTAAATAAGAAGTTAATTATAAATAGATTATATTTTAAAAATTATCTTAGTTTTTTTAATATTATTTATTGAAAAAATTAGTATATTTTTAAAATATATAATTCAATTTTGAGGTGAAGAAAATTTCATTGAGAAGAAAGTCGATTTTATCATTACTATTATTAGTTTCTCTAATTTTATGTATCTCTGCAGTTTCTGCAAGTGAGTTTAGTGACTCTAATAATACAGTAAGTTCAGTTAATACTTTATCAACAGATTCTAATCTATTGAATACTAATTCTGATCCTACAGATAGTGGAGTATCAGAAGTTTGTAATGAGGAATCCTCATCAGATGATAATTTGGGTACTGGTTCTTCTAATATTGTTGAATCCACTAATCCTACAATTTCATCTGGTCAATGTTCAGTTGATGAAAATAATATATATACTGCAGAAGAACCTGCGGTTGTTAAAGTTTCACAAGCTAACAAATTTTCCTCAGAAGATTCAACTGTTGTTAAAAGTCAATCATTAACTAAAACTTATTTTAAAGCAACCAATAAAAAAATGTTTAATGGTCAAACATATTCTGTTGGTTTGTTAGATTCAAAAAATAATATCCTTTCTAATCAAAAAATAACATTTAAAGTTAATGGAAATGTTTTTACTTCAACAACAGACAAAAACGGTTATGCAGGTTTTTTAGTTAATTTAAAGCCTGGTACCTATAACATTGCTTATTCCTTTGCAGGGTCTAATGCTTATATGGCTACTAGTGGTTCTAGTATTATAACTGTTGCAAAGAAAGCAACTTACTTTAGAGTTTATAGTACTACTACAACTTATGATGCTAAGAATAAGGCTCAAATTAAATTGAGAGATCAAGATGGTAATAATCTTGCAGGTCAAAATATTAAGGTAATTGTTAACGGTAAAACTTATAAGTTTACTACTAATTCCAATGGAAATGCTTACCTTAATGCTGTTTTAAAACCTGGTTCTTATAAGACAACTGTTAAATTTGATGGTTCAAGCTCATATGAAGCTTCAAATAAAACCATTACTATTAATGTCAATAAAGCTGTTTCTAATATTGCTGCAGCAAATGTTAAATATTACTATTCTGATACTGGTAAAAAGTTCAATGTAACTTTAAAAAATAGCAATGGCGATCCATTAAAAAATCAAAAGATCTATATTGTTACCAGTAAAAAGACTTTTACAGTTAAAACCAATTCAAATGGTATTGCATCAAAAAGTATAAGTATGCCCGTTGGAAAGTATAGTATAAACTATTATTATGAAGGTAGCTCATGTTACCTTGGTTCTAGACCGGCTAAAAAGGCTACTATTACCATTTTAAAAGATGCTATTAGATTCCAAGCAAGTAACTACAGAATGAATTATCATAATGGTAATTACACTGTTAAGTTACTTAGTGCAAAAGGTAAACCAATGTCTAAAGAAAAAGTTACTTTTAGACTAGCAGGTAAAGATTATGTAGTTTTAACAAATAAAACTGGTGATGCTACTTTACCTATTGATAAAAGTGTAGGTACCTATAAAATTAAATTTTCATATGTTAACCCTAAAGACAAAAGTCAATCAGCTTCTGATACTAAAACTATTGTTATTAAAGGTATTAAAACCATTTTAAATGGAACTAATATTTATTATAACTATGGTCAAAATAAGCCATTAAAAGTTACTTATCAAACTGCTAGTGGTAAAGTTTTACCAGGAGTTGAAGTTAATTTTGTTGTAGATGGTGAAAATTATACCAATACAACTGATTCAAATGGTATCGCATATTTATATTTAAATAAAGGTGTTGGTGCTTATATGGTTCAGTATTCAGTTGGTAATCATACAGCATATCAAGAATCCTCTAACACCAGTAAAGTAGTTGTTAAAGGTTCTGTTTTTATTGCAAAATCAATGACTTGGTATACTAAATCGTATGGAAATTATACTGTTAGATTAGTAGACCACTATGGTCATCCTATTGCAAATGCTATAGTCACATTCAGTGCTGTTAATAGGACTTTTAAAAGGGTTACCGATGCGAATGGTTATGCTAATTTAGCTTTTAAACTTGCTAAAGGTAAGTATAAAATTGGTTTTACCTATGACGGTAATTCTACTTTACCAGGTACCAGTGGTGCTAAATATCTCACTATTAAAGATAAATCTGTAGACCCTTCAAGTATTAAATCACTAGCAAGGACCCTTACAGAGGGACTTACTTCTGATTATGAAAAGGGTAAAGTTTTATTTAATTGGGTTAGAGATAACATAGATTATAGTTACTATGCTAACTCTCAACAAGGAGCTGCAAAAACTCTTAAAATCAGATCTGGTAACTGTTGTGATCAATCTAATTTACTTGTGGCTTTATGTAGAGAAGTTGGTGTTACCATCAGGTATGTTCATGGTAGAGCTCAATTTTTAGATGGTACCTTTGACCATGTTTGGACTGAAGTAAAAGCTAATGGTAAATGGTATGAAGCTGACCCTGTAACTGTCAGAGATACATTTGGTCATAATGCATGGGTTCTTATTTGTATCTATGCAAGATACTGGGATTTACCATTTTAGATAAAATTGTTTTGAAAAAATAACTTTTTTAAGAGGTCTTTCTCTTAAATCAATTTTTTTATTTTTTTTATTTTTTATTTTTCTAATAATATGATTTTAGCTTTAATGTGAATTTCTCGCTGAATTTTGTTTTATTACTATTTTTTATTTCTTTTATATTTCTTCTGAAGATTCTATTTTTTAATAAACTACTATTTTAAAACTATTAATTATTTCAATATTCCTATTTTTTTTAAGAAAAGTTTAATAATCTTTTAATTCTAATATTTAATTAATAATTATATAATAAATTAATAAAAAAAAATATTTAATTTTTTATTTAATATAATTTAAAATTTTCAATTTCAAAATCTTTAGAGGTGTAATAATTATTTCAAGTAAGAAATTTATAATTCCAATAATTTTATTAATTTTCTTTTTAAGTTTAGGTTTTATTGCAGCAAGCGATAATTCAAATTTTGATAATAGGGAATTAGCTAATGAGTTATATGTAGATGATGTGGATATCCCTGCTTTAAATGGAGAAGATTCTAATAATCATACTCCTTCAGAAATGTCTAAATCTAATGAAATTATATCAAATAATAATCAAAAGTCTAATTCTTATTCATCTACCCTATCTAGTTCTAATAAAAATGGAAAAAAAGATTTGGTTATTAAAGCTTATAATTTAAATTATAATTACGGAACAAATAAAAATTATAAAGTAAAATTAATCAATGAAAAAGGTAATCCATGTAAAAACTTTAAAGTTAGAATATACTTTAAATCAAAATATTATACTCTTACAACAAATAATAATGGAAATGCCTTTTTAAAACTTAAATTAAATCCTGGAATTTATCAAATAAATATTAAATTTTTGGGTGACAAGAATTATAATCCTTGTAATATTACAAGAACCATTACTACAAATGGAACATATGTTTATGCTACTTGTCCTAGATTAACTCCTAAAAAGTATTAAATTATCAGGTTAAAATCAAGGATTTAAATAAATTACCAATTGTTGGAGAATATGTTTCTATAACACTTGGTTCAAAAAAAGTTAAGGTTAAGACTAATAATCAGGGACTTGCTACTTTTAAAATTAAAGTTCCAAAAAAGTCAATGAAATTTTATCTTACTTATTCTGGAAAAACTTCACCTTTAACCACCATTAAAAGATATATTTATACTTTTAAAAATATGCCAAATCAAAATAGTATATGGGTTAGAGGGGAAGATATGTATAATATTAATCTTAATACTCTTAAAAAATCTAATGTTAAAAATATTTTCCTTCATACATATGCTCTAGATGTTTTTGGTAAAAATAAAGTTAAGAACTTTATTGAAAAATCTAATAAGTATGGAATTAAAGTTCATTTATGGATGCAGTGTTTCTATAATGGTGACTGGATTAATCCATTAACTTGTGGTCAAAAGTACCTAAATAAGATTATTTCAAGAGCTAAATCTTATGCAAAAATTCCTGGTCTTGCAGGTATACATTTTGATTATTTAAGATTTGGTGGAAATGCATATGAATATAAAGGTGCTACTGAGAAAATTAGTTCTTTTACCAGAGATATTACCAATGCAATTGTTGAAGTAAATGGTGGTTTAATTTTATCAGCAGCTATTATGCCTGAGAAAGAAGATATTTATTATTATGGTCAGGATCCTAATACATTAGGTAAGTATTTAGATGTTCTTGTACCAATGGTATATATTGGTAATTACCACCAAACCTATAAATGGATAGGAACAATGACTAAATATTTTAAGGCTAATAGTGATACTGCAAAAGTATGGATTGGTCTTCAAACCTATAAATCAGATAGTAATCCTGTTCCAGTATCTGTTACAAAATTAGCTAAACAAGTTAATGCTGCATATGATAATGGTGGTGATGGTATAGCTTTATTTAGATTAGGTCTTACAAATTTCTACAAAATAAGAACTAAATAAGTCTTAATCTTTTTATATATTTTTTTTTTTTTTAAATAATGTTAAACCATTTAACTAATAATATAAGCTAATTAATTGTATAAAGTTAATTGGTTTATTTTTTTTATTTAATTATATTTTTTTATTTTTATTTTTCTATATTTTATATTATATTTTTAATTTGTTCATTTAAATTTTTTCTATTTTTATCCTATTAATGTTTAATGCTTTTATTTTTATCTTTATATATTTTAACAAATTTAATTATAAATTTATTTTCTATTAGGTATTTTTATTTAAAATATTATTATTTTTTTTTTTACAAAAAGTTTAATAATTTATAAAATAATAGTAATATTAATTATTATTTGTGGAGTTTTCATATGGCAAATAAAGATATTAGTGAAAATATTGAAGAATATTTAGAAACATTATACAGGGAAAATTGTGTAAGTGATTATGTTTCTACTACTACTTTATCAAAACAATTGAATATTGCACCGGGTAGTGTAACACAAATGCTTAAGAAATTAGAATCATTAAATTATATTACATATGTTCCTTATAAGGGGGCTTATTTATCTAAATCTGGTGTCAAAATTGCACAGAAAATTATTAGAAAACATAGAATTTTAGAAATTTTCCTAGAGGATGTTTTAAACATTAAACACGAAAATGTTCATCTTCAAGCTTGTGAGATGGAACATTCTTTATCTGATGAAGCTGAAAGAGCATTATGTCATATGTTATTTCAACCGGATACCTGTCCTAGTGGTAGTATAGTACCTGCATGCGATTTTAAATTTAATAGTTGTGAAGAGTGTATGCATAGTAATTTTGATATTGATAGTGTAGAAAGACGTGAATATCCCCTACTTTCTGTTACTCAACTTAAAGATGGTAAACATGGTAAGATAGCTTTTATTCGTGGTGATGAATCTCATAGAAAAATTGTAGAAGATCAAGGACTTAAAATTGGTGATGAGGTTAATATTATTGAAAAGGATTTATCTCATGAGAATTTCACAATTAGAGTTAATGGTAAAGAATCTTCTATTAAAAGATCTATATTAAATAAAGTATTTTTAGACACTCATTAAGTTATTTATAATTATTCCTTACATGTACTTACTTTTTATATGGAGAATTTATTTTTTTTTCTTTAATTTTTAATCATTTAAAATCAACTTTTTTTTCTTTGATTAAATTAATTATTTTATTTTTAGATTATCATTAAGGTGGTTCATTGAATTTTAAATTTTATATAGGTTAATAAACAATATATGTTTAAAGTTTATTTTAATTAATTAATTTCATTACTTTAATTTTTTTATAGATTATTTATTTAAATTTTTAAATTATTGGTGTTTAGATGCGTGGAGATTTATTTGATGAAATTGTAACTATTCCAATTGATGAAAACTCTAGAAGGCCAATTGCTTTACATGAAAAAAGTCATTTTGGTAATTTAAAAGAAGACCGATTAGAGTTATCTTTAATTGAAGCTGGTTATTTAATGGAAAATAATCGTTTAGATATTTATAAAGACGATGAAAAATGTGAAAAATCTTATATTATTGGATTAATTAAACAAAAAGATCTTTTCGGTAAATTCCTTGTATACTCTGATTTAAAAAATCGTGGTTATGTTATTAAAACTGGATTTAAATATGGTTCAGAATTCAGATTATATGATAGGGGATTAGCACCAGGTAAAGGACATTCTAATTATCTTGTAAAAGTAGTATATGAAAAATATAATATTGATGCACTAGACTTTGCAAGTTATGTTAGAGTATCACATGGTGTAAATAAAAATCTTCTACTTGCAGTTGTAGATGATGATTTAGATATAACATACTACAATGTAGAGTGGACCAGACCATAATATATTTATTATTTATCAATTTAATTTAACGTATTTTTAATTTATTTAATTGGTTTACACATCTAATAATATTTTATTAAATACATGTATATATCCATATCTATAAAATAATTAATCATTAATATCAATAATTGATATATAAGCAATAGTTATAGATTAATTCACATTAATATAATAATTCCTTACTAATCATATTCATTAATTATATAAAAAAGATTAAAAATTAAAATTAATTAATTTAATAATAAAATTTAATTTCAAAATATTTTTACAGTGTCAAAGTATATATTTATAAGTTTAATAATTTCAGGTGATTAATTTGCTTGACCCATGGACGGCAGATGCTTTTGATTATGATAAAATAGTAAAAAAGTTTGGTATAAAAAATTTTCAAGAAGAACTATTAAAAATTAAAAATCCCAATAGGCTTATGAGAAGAGGAGTAATATTGGGGCATCGTGATTTTAATAAAATTACAAATTTAATAAATAAAAATGAACCATTTGCAGTTGTTACTGGTATGATGCCTTCTGGTCAAATGCATATTGGTCATAAAATGGTTGTAGATCAGCTCATTTGGTATCAAGAAAATGGTGGAAGATTGTCTCTTCCTATTGCAGATTTGGAAGCTTATGCTGCAAGAGGAATATCCTTTGAGAAGGGAAAAGAATTAGCAATTAATGAATATTTAACAAATTATATTGCACTAGGATTAAATATTGACCATGATGTAAATATTTATTTACAGTCACAAAATCAAATTTTACAAGACTTGAGCTTTAGAGCATCTATGAAAACTAATTTCAGTGAAATGAAAGCTATTTATGGTTTTACACCATCTACAAATTTGGCTCATCTAACTGCTCCTATTTCTCAGGTTGCAGATATTTTAATTCCACAGGTTGAAGAATATGGCGGACCAATAAATACCGTTGTACCTGTTGGAATAGATCAAGACCCCCATCTTAGACTGACACGTGATATTACAAATAAACTCCATGAGGAATTAGGTTTTTTAACTCCATCAAGTACATATCATAGATTTATAACTGGTTTAACTGGTGGTAAAATGTCTTCCAGTAAACCTAAAACAGCTATTTATTTAAATGAAGAAACTAAAAATGCTGTTAAAAAACTTAAATCTGCTAAAACAGGTGGAAGGGAATCACTACAAGAACAGAAAGAATTAGGTGGAAAACCCGATGAATGTGTTATATTTGAAACATTAGTATATCATTTAATGGATGATGATGAAAAATTAAAAGAGATAAAAGAAGAATGTTTAAATGGTACTCTTTTATGTGGTGATTGTAAAAACAGAACATGTCAATTACTTGAAGAATTTTTAGATGATTTACACGAAAAACAAATAGAATCAAGAGAAATAGCACAAACCATATTTGATTAGTAATGGTTTTATAAATAATATTTAAATTCAAATTATATCAAGGACTAGATTATTTTTTCAAAAGTGATAACATGACAGATTCAAAAATAAAGGATTGTAAAGCATTAATTAAAAGGAGTTTTATTAATAATAAATACTTATTAATATTATCTATTATTTTATGTTTTATTTCTATGTTTCTTGCAATTATATTTACAAGTAATCTCCAACCTATTATCGACCCTATAATTAACACACTTAAAAAACAGATTATTGCAGGTCAAGTTAGTTTAACATATAACTCAATATTTTTAAATAATATAAGCACGGTTTTTAAGACATATATTGGTGGACTGTTTTTAGGTCTTATTCCACTGTTTACTTTAGTTTTAAATGGTTTAATCGTAGGATACTTTGTTGGAAAAGGTCCTGCAATTGTTGTCTTATTGTATATTGTTCCTCATGGTATATTTGAAATTCCAGGTCTAATTATTGCTTCTACTGCAGGATTCACCTTACTTAAATCTGTTTTAAAATTTATCTCTAATCTTTTTAAACCTGATTGGGATTATATTAACAATAATAACTTAAAATCCTCTGATGGGATTCTTATTGATAAGGATAATATTAAATTTAAAAATAAATTTACTATTTCATTAGTTAAGAATAAGGATATTTTAATTGAGTCATTGGTACTTCTTGCTATAAGCGGGATACTATTTATAATTGCAGCTTTTATTGAAGTTTACATTACAAAAACTATTGCCCAATATTTTATACACAGTTTTCATCTAATTTAGTATTATTTAAATATTTATTTATCAATAAATGGATAGTAGGGTATAATTTAACACTCTACTACAACATTTTTTAATAAAAAAAAGCATTGTTTTATTGTATCATGAAAAAAACAGCAATGATACTAGGTATGATAATGATTAAAGTGTTTCTTATCATTCTCAAACGACGTTTTTTCCATTCTTTTTCAGTAAATTCTTTTATAGTTGTTTACCAAATTTTTCTTCTAAATCAGTTATAAACAAGTATAATAAAAGTTTAGTAATTTACTATATTTTAGGTATTTTTAAAACACTTAATATAAGACTTGCTGAGAGGAATATGAAATATGAGTTGAGGATAAATAGATATCCTGCACCTATCAACATGTCTAATCTTCCATTAGCAATAGAATATCCACAAGTACATAGGGGAGGCATTAGTGCTGTAGCAATTGCAACACCTGGAACAACAGTACCGAATTTTTATTCTCTGGTTTGTCCGATGATTCCTGTTAATCTTCCAAAGAAAGCAATGAGTACATCAAAAAAACTTGGAGATGTTCTAGCTATTAATTCTGATGTTGGGTCTTTAATAGGTGTGAGATAAAAATAAATCATAGGACAGTAATACTTATTGCTACCTGTAATCCAAAACCCAGAACATATTTTCGAAGTAAGGAATAATCTGCAGATACACTTGCATATGCTGAAGCAAGAATACTTCCCATTATATGTGAAATCAGCATTGCACCAATAATAACTGCTGTAGAACTCATATTAAGACCAACAGAAGCTATTATCATTGCACATATTAGTACACCCATATTTGTTCCAGTGACTTTTCCTCCATCTAAAAGTCGCATATGAATCTCTTCATGGGATGCTGAATCTTCTTTTAATGAAAACCCTTTTTTAATTGTTTCTATCACTGTTTCTTTTTTTCTTTTTTTCAAGTCCATATTATCATTCCTTATCTAACAATCTACATTTCCAATTATATTCTCTTATAATATATAAAAATTAATTTAATTTATTTCTTAAAATATATAATCTTTTAATAATTTTTTATTTTATTTTATATTTTTATTTTTAGATATCTACTTAAAATAATTCAATTATTTAATATATTAATAAGTTTTTCTTAATAATTAAATGATTTTCCTATTTTTTAGTTTTTAAAAATATAATATTTATATAATTTCTACTATTTTTTTTTAAAATCTTCTTAAAATATATCCCTCTTATATAAATTAGAATAAGAATTATATAATCTAAAATAATATATTTAATATAATAAATTAAATTAAATTAAATTAAATTTTTATGTTTTAATTAATTTATCAATTAAACTAAAATTATTATTTAGTGATACTATGATAAGATGTGTAAGTTGTAAAGAAGAATATGATGATGATCAGATTATATATACCTGTCCAAAATGTGGTAATATTCTTGAAGCTGTACCTGATTTTGATGTAGATAAAAGTATATTTGATGGTCGTCGCCAAACTGTATGGAAATATAAAGAGTGTATACCTGTTGATGAAAGTAAAATTGTTTCATTAGATGAAGGTGGAACTCCTTTTATCCATTGTGATAAATTAGGTGATGAACTTGGTATAGACTTATATGTTAAGGTTGAAGGTTCAAATCCTACTGGTAGTTTTAAAGATAGAGGTATGACTGTGGGTATGACTAAAGCTATGGAACTTGGAGTTAGTACTGTAGGTTGTGCTTCAACTGGTAATACATCTGCATCACTTGCTGCATATGCTGCTCGTGGTGGACTTAGATGTGTAGTATTTTTACCGTCAGGTAAAGTTGCTCTTGGAAAACTAGCTCAAGCTATGTTCCATGGTGCAGAAGTATTTTCTGTAGATGGTAATTTTGATGAGGCTCTTGAAGCTATGACTCAACTTGCACTTGAAAAACATTTATACTTATTAAATTCTATTAATCCCTTTAGATTAGAAGGTCAAAAAACTATTGGATATGAGATAGTTCATGATTTAGGATGGCAATCTCCAGATAGAATAATGCTTCCAGTAGGTAATGCAGGTAATATTTCAGCTATTTGGAAGGGTGTTACAGAATTTAAAGAAGCAGGATTTATTGATGATTTACCTATGATGACTGGTATTCAGGCTGAAGGTGCTTCACCTATTTATAATTCATTTAAGAAAAAATCTATGGATATGACTCCTGTTGAAAATCCTGAAACTGTTGCAACAGCTATACGTATTGGTGCACCAGTTTCAAGTATTAAAGCACTTCATGCTATATATGATTCAGATGGTTATTGTGAAACAGTTAGTGATGATGAGATTCTTGATGCTCAAAAATATTTAGCAAGAACTGAGGGTATTGGTGTAGAACCAGCTTCTGCTGCATCTATTGCAGGTTTAAGAAAACTTGTTGATGAAGGTGTAGTTGACAAAGGTGAAAAGATTGTTTGTGTTGTAACAGGTCATGTACTTAAAGATCCAGACACAGCTATTAAAGCATGTGTTGAACCAACTCAGATTGCTGCTGATGTTGATAAATTAAGGGACATTATCGTTAATGGTAAAAAAGAATAATTTTTACCTTTTTTTCTTTTTTTTCATTGTTTTACAATTATTTTAATATAAATGCAAATTTTTTATAAATATTTTTTTTAAGAAGTTCATTATAATAAAATTAGTAAGTTATTTCGATGTTTAACAAAAACAATATTACAATCCATCGATTATAATTAATAAAAAAATTAAAAAAATTATTAAAATTAAAAAATAGTTAAATTTTTGATTTTTACCTATTTATTCATGTAATAAAAATTTAGTTTACTTCTTTTGAATATTTTAGCATCTAAATCATCATCACGAGAATTTTGATGAGCAAACATTGGGCATGTATCATCTGGGGCAGTATGTCCCTGTCCTTGTATACAAAGCACATTCATAGATGCATTCATATCCCACCATTTACAATTAAGACAAACTTTGTCATAACATAAATCTGAAATTTCTATTCCATCAAGTATATTTACCATATATTCACCTCAATAATAATATTTTTAATATAATTGAAAATAAATTTCAATTAATACTATATATAGACATTATATTATAAAAATATTATCTATCTTAAATTTGATATCATTTATAATTTAGATGGAAAATTAGAAATAAATTAATTATTTTCTAAATTATTAAATTGAAATCTTCATTATAGATTAATCCGTAAATCTAAATTTATTGTGGAATAGCTTTTAAATTATTAAGAGAATTTATTTCTTCTAAATATTCATCTAGTTTATTTTTATTTTTTACAAAATGATTGTACTTATCATATATAACAATTATGTACTCTTGATTATCGATTTTTACTATTTCAAAACATCCATATTCATTTATAGTTATATCTCTATAATCATAACTACCCTTGTTATTAGCATAATAATTATATCTTTTAGTATTGTTTTCAAAATATGATTTGTCTTTACCTTTTATAATTTTTAATTCTATATTTTCTACAGGGGAAGTGTACCAGTTATCGCTTTGTTTAACCCATCCTTTTGGACATTTAATATTACTCATATCCGTTGCTGCAGTTACTGTTCCTATTAATAAGAAAGAAATTACACAAATTATTAATATTTTGCTTATTTTTTTCATCTTTTTTCACCATTTGATGTTTTTAAAAATTTTGTATATAATAAATATTCAATATAAAATAAATTTAATTTTATTATTTTTTAAAATAATATTTGTATTGAGTATGGTTAATTGTATCTATAAAAAAGTTAATTTGTTTCGTAAAAATATTACGAAACACCTTATTATATTTAATTTTCTTGGTTAATTTGTCCTTTAAGTTCTCCATCATCTAATTTTCTTATTGAAAGAACTACTTTTCTAGTTAAAGGATAACTTATAAATTCATATAAGATATTAAATAATGTAAGACAAATTATCATATTTATCATTAAGTCAAGTGATAAAACACCATAAAATCCAACAGTAATAAATATTACTGTATCTACTGTTTGACCAACTGCTGTTGAGAGCATACAACGTACAAATAATAGATGATAATATTTTTCTTTTAATTTAACTAATACTTTTGAATTAACGATGTTACTGGATATATAGGAACATAATCCTGCAAATAAAAGTCTAGGGGTAGTTCCTAGAATTGCTGCGAATGCATCTGAGTTAGGACTGTTTGATGGTAATATCATTGCAATGGTATAACATATAACTGCAAATAGGTTTAGGATAAAACCTAAATATATAACCATTTTTGCCATTTTAAATCCATAAATTTCAGACAATAGATCATTTACTATAAATAAAGCTGGAAATGTTATTATAGAACAAGGTAATATTATAAAACTATAATTTATGGTTTTTGCAGCTAAAATATTAGACATCATTATTAATGCACAAAATGTACCTGCTAATATAGCATATGCTTTAGTTTTTGTAAAATTTTCAAACATTAGAATCTCTCGTTTTTTTTCATATTAACTTTATATTTGACCTTTTAGTTCCCCATCATCTACTTTTCTTAAAGCAAAAACTACTTTTCTTGTTATAGGATAACTAATAAATTCATATAAAATTTTAAAACCTACTTGACAACAAATCATTGTTATTATTATATTTACTGGAAATTCACCTATAAATGCAATGGTAATAAATATACATGAATCTAAAAATTCACCTACTGCTGTACTGAGCATACAGCGTACAAATAGTAAGTTATAGTATTTTTCTTTTAATTTAACTAATACTTTTGAATTAACGATGTTACCGGATATATAGGAACATAATCCTGCAAATAAAAGTCTAGGGGTAGTTCCTAGAATTGTTGTAAATGCATCAGAATTAGGACTAGTAGAAGGTAGTATTATTGCAATGGTATAACATATAACTCCAAATAGGTTTAGGATAAAACCTAAATAGATAACCATTTTAGTCAATTCAAATCCATATATTTCAGATAAAATATCATTTATTATAAATAAGGCTGGAAATGTGAGTATAGAACAAGGAAGTACGATAAAACTTATACTCAATGTTTTACTACCTAAAATATTAGACATCATTATTAATGCACAAAAACAACCTACTAAAATAGCAAATATTTTTGTTTTTGTTATATTTTCAAACATTTATATTCTCCAAATTATATAATACTTTTCATATTTAATGATTTTACAATTCACTTTATATTATAATATCAATAATCCAGTTATTTTTAATATAAATTTTTTAAATAACTATATAACAATATATTTTAATATTATATAAATTATTATTATGTTTCTTTTTGGCTCTTACAAAAACTTGTGTGATAACTTTTATTTCCATTTTTTTTACATTAGAAAAATTAGGTTTAAAAAGTTCAAACATAAATATAGATCTTTTATATTTATATTACACAATTAATATATAATTTCAACTTAATATATTAAGTTATAAATTTTTAAATTAAAAATAACTCATAAATCGATGGATAATTTTTGGGTTGTGTAACTTGTAAAAATTAAAATAACATAAGTTTTTGAAAGTTCCTTCTTTTTATCTTTAAAAATCTAGAATCATATTTCTTATCTTATTTTTATTATAATGTGAAATTACTTTTTTTTTAAAATTTTGATGTTTAGATTAAATCTTTTTTTTAGGTGTTTTAAATAATTTTTATTGTTTTTCCTATTTTTTCTATCAATAAGTTTATAATATTTAACTTATAATATTCTAATGATTAATATAATTCATTTAATATATTTTTCAAAATTTTTTTATAAATATTTTATTTAGTTTGATTTTTAAAATTTAAGTGATTTTTATGGATAAGAAATTTATTGCAATTTTTGCTATAATTATTATAGCTTTTTTAGCAGTAACTATGAATTTGGTAAATAGTGATCCTTCTAATCATCCTGTTGAAGATAATGTTGTTAGAATTGGTCATTTGCCATCTGATCATGATACTGCACTTTTCGTTGCTAAAGAAAAGAAAATGTTTGAAAAAGAAGGACTTACTGTCGAACTTACTCAATTTAGTAATGGAGGAGATTTAATTACTGCTATGGCAAGTGGTGATATTGATGTAGGTTATGCGGGTATTGCTCCTGCAATGTCTTCTATTTCTCAAAAAGTACCAATCAAAATTGTATCTGGTGCTCAATTAGAGGGAAGTTCAATTATTGCAAGCAAAAAGAGTAAAATTAATACTGTTGCAGACTTAAAAGGTAAAAATGTAGCAACTCCTGGTGAAGCTACAATTCAAAATATTCTTTTAATATATGCTTTAAACCAGTCAGGTGTTTCACCTAATAAAGTTGAATTTACTACTATGAAAGCTGCTCAAATGACTGATGCTTTAAGAGCAGGTAAAATTGATGCTATGATTATATGGGAACCTTATGCTTCGATTGCTGTTAAGAGAGGAGCAGGTAAATTAGTTGAAACTAGTGGTGAAATTATGCCTAAACACCCTTGTTGTTGTGTTGTTGCAAGAGAAGACTTTATAAAACATCATAAAGATAGTTTGAAAAAAGTTTTAAAAGCTCATAAAGAAGCTACTGAGTTTATTTCTGAAAACCCTTCAGAAGCTGCTAAATGTTTACCTGATGATGTAGTTCCTGATCCTGCATTACAAAAAGATGTTATTGCTAACACTACTTTTATTTATGGTTTGGATGACAATTACAGACAAGAAGTAATGAATTTTATGAATGTGGAAGTACATTTTGGTATTTTAGATAAACCTCTAACAGAAAATCAATTATTTGCAGATATTTAGTTTTTAATATTTAAACTCATATATATTGGTTTTTTATTAATTTTCAAAATTTTTTTCTTTTTTTTTGGTGTTTTTTTCCAATAAGTTTAAGTTAATATTTTAATTAAACAATATTACTATATGTAATATTTAAATAAAATAATATTATTATATATTATAATAATATTTTAAAAAAATTATATTGTTATTATAAAAGTTTTATTTAATTAAATAAAACATTTGTATATTTAATTTGTAGATGTGGTTTATGTGGATTTAAAGAAAACTTTGCTGCCTTTTATTTTACCTTCAGTTTTAATTATAATTTGGTTTATACTTACAGATGCTTTACATTTAATTCCTCCCTATATCTTACCTAGTCCATTAAATGTAGTTTCTGCTATTTGGAAGTTGATTATTGATGGTAAATTACTTATGCATACTATCAGTACAATAATTAAAGTATTTTCAGGTATTATCCTTGCTTCTGTTGTTGCTATTCCATTAGGTATTCTTCTCGGTTGGTCTCATACTTTAGACGAGTTAACTTCTATAGTTATCAGTATACTTAGACCAATTCCTCCTATTTCTTGGATTCCATTTTCTATTTTATGGTTTGGTATAGGTTTATCCTCAGCAGTATTTGTTATATTTATTGGTTGTGTATTCTCTGTACTAGTATACACTATTGATGGTGTTAAAAGAACTGATAAGGTATTAATTGAAGCAGCTCAAACATTAGGTGCAAATAAATGGGATATATTATCTAAAATTATACTACCTTCTGCAGCGCCTTATATAGTTTCAGGACTTAAAGTTGGTGTAAGTATAGCTTTAATGTGTACTGTATCTGCAGAAATGATTGCTTCTAGTAACGGTTTAGGTTATATGATTTTAACAGCAAGTCAATTATTCCAGCCTGGAATTGTAGTAGTAGGTATGATAATTATTGGTATAATAGGTATTTTATTTGATTATCTATTTAGAAGAGCACAGAATAAAATATTCTGGTGATTTAATCAATTTTATGCATTAGGAATTTATTATTTTTAGAATTTAATTTTATTAAAGGTGTTTATATTGGCAATTAATGTAAAAAATGTTTCTAAATCATATGTTAGTACGAATAAAGATTTTACAGCATTAAAAAATGTAGATTTACATGTTAATGATGGAGAATTTATTTGTTTTTTAGGACCTTCTGGTTGTGGAAAAACTACTCTTTTAAGAATTATTAGTGGTTTGGAAAAGGCTGATGAAGGAGAAGTATATGATGGTGAAAACCTAGTAACAGGTCCTTCAATTGATAGAGGATTTATTTTCCAACAATATTCATTATTTCCATGGTATACTGTTTTAGAAAATGTAATGTTTGGATTGAATTTGAATAATGATTTAAGTAAAAAAGAGAATTTGAAATTAGCTGAAGAATATTTGGAAAGTGTGGGCTTAGTTGAATTTAAAAATAGTTATCCTCATGAGTTATCTGGAGGTATGAAACAGAGAGTAGCTATAATTCGTTCTTTAATACTTAATGCTCCTATTTTAATTATGGATGAACCATTCTCTGCAATTGATATGCTTAATAGACATAATTTACAAGATCAATTAATTGATATTTGGAAAGAAGGTAATTCTACAATTCTTTTTGTAACTCATGATGTAGATGAAGCAGTTTATTTAGCAGATAAAATTGTTATTATGGATAAGAATCCGGGACGTATAAAAACTATTCTTGAAGTTCCTTTAGAAAGACCTCGTCATAGAGAATCAAAAGAATTTTTTGATTTTCAGGATGAAGTCGAAAGAAATCTAGGAGTTTGGGAGTCTTAATTTTCTATTTTTTTTATTAATCTATATTTTTTTTTAATTATTTTATTTCATTTTTGAATGAGGAAAATTTATGATAACTTTTGTAAAAAAATGGACAGAATCTAGCCTTATTTTAAAAATTATCATTGGTTTGATAATAGGTGCTATTTTAGGCCTTTTTTTTCCTAATTTTACTTTTATAGGGTTTTTAGGTAAATTATTTGTAAGTATTCTTAAGGCTATTTCTCCAATATTAGTATTTATTTTAGTAGTTCATGCTATTTCTAAAGCAGGTGAAGGTATAGGTTCAAGATTTAAAACAGTCCTTATATTATTTTTCTTAACAACAATTTTAGCTTCGATAGTTGCTATTATAGGGAGTATTTTGTTTCCAGTAACTATTCATTTGTCAGGGTCAAATACTGCAAATGCCCCTGGAAATATAGCTGACTTAATGTCTAATATGATTTTAACATCTGTTTCTAATCCAATTCAATTATTGTCAGAAGGTCAATATTTAGGAATATTATTTTGGGCTATAGTATTTGGAATGTCTATGAAAATTGTTGCAAGTAAATCTACATTAGATGTTATTGAAGGTTGTTCTGATGCAGTATCACTTGTAGTTCATGGGATTATTCAATTAGCTCCTATTGGTATAATGGGTTTAGTATTTACTTCAGTTTCTGAAAGTGGTATTGGAATATTTGCTCATTATGGCCAATTAATTTTATTAATCGTGGGATGTATGGCCTTTGTTGCATTTATTTTAGACCCTATTGTTTCATGGATTCTCACCAGACAGAATCCTTATCCATTAGTCTTCATTTGTTTAAGAGAAAGTGGAATTACAGGATTTTTTTCAAGAAGTTCAGCAGCTAATATTCCTGTTAATTTACGATTATGTGAACGATTAGGATTAGATAAAAATTTCTTTTCAATAACTATTCCATTAGGTTCAACTATACATATGGAAGGATCTGCTATATCTATTATTATAATTACACTTGCATTATGCCATACTTTAGGAGTATCTCTTTCATTACCTATTGCTATTGGATTATGTCTTATTTCATCATTAGCTGCTTGTGCATCTGCAGGTGTGGCAGGAGGTTCATTACTACTTATTCCTATGGCATCTTCTTTATTTGGTATTAGTTCAGATCTTTCAATGCAGGCTGTAGCTGTTGGGTTTATTATAGGGGTTATTTATGATTCATGTGAAACTGCTCTTAACTCTGCAGGAGATGTATTTTTCACAGCTACTGCAGAATATTATAATAGAAGAAAAAATCGAGAGCCTGTTAACTATTTAGGGGAATTTGCAAAATAGGGATTATTATGAAATTAGTAGTTCAAAGAGTTACAAATGCTAGTGTTGAAGTTAATAATTCAATCGTTGGTAAAATAAATGAGGGATTAATGGTTTTAGTAGGTTTTGGCCTAAATGATTCAGTTAAAGAAGCGGATTATTTAGCCAATAAACTTATTAAATTAAGAATTTTTACAGATGAAAATGGAAAAATGAATAAGTCTATTCAGGATATAGATGGAAACTTGTTGTTAGTTCCTCAATTTACTTTATATGCTAATACTAAAAAGAATAGACCTTCATTTCATAAAGCTTTGTCTTCAGATAAAGCTACTAAACTATTTGATTATTTTACTTTAAAATGTAGTGAAAGTGTTAATGTTGAAACTGGTCAATTTGGTGCTATGATGAATGTTAATTTAATTAACAGCGGTCCAGTTACAATATTACTAGAAAAAGAATTTGAATAATATCTCATTTATATTATTCATTTAGAAAGCTAATTTTTTAAAAGTAGTAAATATATTCATTTTATTTATTTTAGTTTTATTAAATAATATAAATAATAAAAAAATAGGGTATTTAATCCCTATTTTAAATAAAAGATTTTTTTTACATATTTGATTTTAGAAACTATTAATACTGTAATATAAGACAATACAAATACAGTTGTTAATATTATTATATGATAAAGTACAGGTATTTGTAGAGCGAATTTTGAATATGGATATATTACTTGTAAGAATAATTCTAAAAAGAGTACATGCATTATAAATATTCCAAATACGAAAGAGGATAATTCTTTAATTTTTGGATGATTATTTTCTTTATCTTTACATATTGCTAAAATAAAAACATAAACAGCAATACAATATAATGTATTAGTAATATCAGCACCACTACAGACATATGCTCTAATTGATGGCATAACTCCAATATATGTTTGAACAGACCATACCATAATTAATGCACTAATTATTCCTAAAATATATATTATTATTCTTTTATTTTTAGCTATTTTAAAGTTACTTATATACCATCCTAAGAAGAAATAAATAATCATTTTAGTTAATGGATATAAATAAAATTGACCTACAAAATCTTTTACAGTAAATTCAGCATCAACAGTTAAAAATCCGAGAGTTTGTGGAATACATTGAATTATAAAACAACCAATTATCAACCAAAATATGTATTTTTTATTTTCTCTTTTGACAAATAGTCTTAAAATTGGAATTAATAAATACATTCCTACTATCATATATAAATACCACATATGCGGATAATCTGAACCTTTAAAACAAATCAAATAGTTTAAAAATCCATTAAATGAAGCTGGTTGATGGGTTAAAGCTGGAAGTCCGTAACCATAAAACAATCCATAAAATACTGTCCAAAATATAGTTAATAAAGCTAATGGAAGCCATCTTTTATAAATAAATTTTTTATCATCAAAAGGTTTATCTTCATTAAGTAGCAATGCACCAGTTATCATTAAAAAAATGGGAACTGCATAATCACCTAATCCATTGAATATATTTTCTGTAAAAAACTCTATAGTATTTGGTTTATAGTTTATTACAAAAAAAGTACTTAAATGTACACTTATTACTCCTAAAATGGCAACAATTCTTAAGACATCATAACTTAAGTACCATTTATTTTGAGTACTCATATATATCACCTATAATATTAGAAATACTTGGATTTGGAAAAACAAATATTACTTTATATCTTTTTTTCTTTTGTTATAAAATTTATGTTTTAAACATCAAATATTTAAGTTTTATATTTATATTATTTTTCTCAATCTCTTAAAACTATTTTTGATCAATATTTAATATGAAGTTATAATATTTCTAAAATGAGATAGTGTTATAAGTATATACTAAGTTTTTCTATGTGTTTATTTTTTTTCGATATGAATTTTATTTATTTAGGTTTTAAATAGTGGTATATACCAGCACATAGTAAGTTAATTACATTTATTTTTTTTACTTGTACAATTTTCTATTAAAACCTTTCAATTAAATTATATTTCTTGTGTTTTATTTAATATTATTAATCAATAATTTTATAATATGAAATTAATCTCTTCTAAAGATATCTCTTGTATAAACTTTATCTTTTACATCATTAAGAATATCTTCATCAAAACGATTTGCAAGAATAATATCACTTTCACTTTTAAAAAGGTCAATATTATTTACTACTTTAGAATTAAAAAATTCACTACCATCTTCCAAGGTTGGTTCATAAATAATTATTGGCACTCCTTTTGCTTTTATATGTTCCATTACACCTTGTATAGCTGATGCACGGAAATTATCACTATTACTCTTCATAGTAAGTCTAAATACTCCTACTGTTTTAGGATTTTTAGAAAGTATTTGGTCAGCAATAAATTCTTTACGTACTGAATTAGAATTAACCACTGCTTTTATCATTGTTTGCGGTACTTCTTGATAATTTGCTAATAATTGTTTTGTATCTTTAGGTAAACAGTATCCTCCATATCCGAAGGAAGGATTATTATAATGTTCTCCTATACGAGGGTCCATACATACTCCATCTATAATCATTTGAGTATCAAGACCTTTAGTTTGAGCATATGTATCAAGTTCATTGAAATAACTTACTCTTACTGCTAAATAAGTGTTAGCAAAAAGTTTAATAGCCTCTGATTCTGTTAAATGAGTTAATAACATAGGAATATCTTGTTCAGGCAAATTTTTTCTTTTTTCTTCTGTCCTTGCTCCTTCAATAAGAAGGTCAATAAACATTTGTCCTTCTTTTTTCTGCTCATCATCACATCCAACCACGATACGGCTAGGATGTAGGTTGTCATAAAGTGCTTTAGATTCACGAAGGAATTCTGGACTGAATATAATATTTTTAATTCCATATTTTTCCCGGACAGATTCAGTATACCCAACAGGTATTGTTGATTTAATAACCATAAGAACATCAGGATTAACTTTAAGAGTACATTCTATAGCATCTTCAACAGCGCTTGTATCAAAGAAATGATTAACATCATCATAATTAGTTGGTGTAGCTATAATAACAAGATCAGCATTCTTATATGCAGCTTCTTTATCAGTAGTTGTATAAAGATTAAGTTCTCTTTGACCTTCTCGAGCCTCTTTAAAGAATCTTTCTATCTCATCATCTTGAATGGGACTATAATATTGATTTAATTTTTCAGCTTTGGATTCTGTTGTAGTTATGGCAGTAACTTCATGGTTTTGAGCTAGTAGAACAGCAAGGGATAGACCTACATATCCTACACCTGCAACTGTAATTTTCATATTTAATTATCTCCTTTAATATCATTATATTATAATAAATTATATCATTTTATTTTATAATCTTTTTTATAATTTCTAGTTAATGATGTAAATTATTTTTTTTAATTATATCTTATACATAATTTACCTAAAATATTAAAATTTAAACTATATTTTTGTTATAGAATAAATTAATAATTTATATTTATATTAAAAAATTTATTTATATAAGAATTAAATATTAAAAAATATTTTATATTAATTCTTATTATATATCTATTTTGAATGTATGAATTTAATTATATAACTCAACAGGTTTCATTATAAATGTTTTGTTAAATAATTTTATTAAAAAAGGGGATTAGCAAAAAAAGTTTATATATTATCTATTGGTAAAACTGTAAGAAAATTAATTAATAATTATTATTAATATTGAATTCTTATAATATTTCTTAGAATTACTTTTTAATTCATTTTGTATCTATGATATCTTAAAGATTATTTAATTTAATATTCATATTTTAAAAATAATACTATTTAAATAGGGGGTATTTTAATTTCAAAGGATGATCGAAGCCCATTAAATCCATTTACAGGTAAAAAGCATTATGATGCTGTAAATGATGATAATTTTTTAAAGGAATGTTTTAATGCTTACAATCAGGAACTTCAAAAATCAGAGATTATTGACAATACACCTGAAGGAGAATTAATGGTCCAGGTAGTATCAAAATTAGTTAAAACTGTAGAAGACTTTTTAATTAAAATTGGTCGTTATGATTATGTAGATGGATATTATGAATGGGAAGTACATTTAACTAGAAATAATCAAGTTAACGCATGTTGTTTTCCAGGAGGTAAAATAATAGTTTATGAAGGATTATTTTCCATGGCTAATACTGAAGAAAGATTAGCATTTGTTTTAGCCCATGAAATGGCTCATGCATTACTTGATCATGGAAGAACAAAGATAAGTGCTCAAAATACTAAGAATGGTATTGCAGGTGTAGCTATGATTGGTAGTTTAGCTTTTGACCTTTTAGGTTTAGGTGAAATAGGAGTTATGACCAGAGCTGCTACTAATATAATTGATTTAAGTTCTCATTTCTTTTTAATGCAACCTTGGGGTAGAGACCAGGAGGTTGAGGCAGATAAGTTAGGTATGTTTATAATTCACCTTGCGGGTTATGATGTTTTAGAAGTTCCAAGATTCTGGAGAGAACATGTTGGAGAAAATGCAGGAAATTTTGATTTCTTTTCAACCCATCCTGCAGATGAGAAAAGAATTTCAGAAATGATACAATCTGCCAATGAAATTCTAAATACAAATGATTTTTACTCTCAGCCACTTTTATCTATCACTCAACATTCAAGTATTGAACAAAACAATATTAACCCTAATATTTCTATTGAAACTCAAAATCACTCACTAACTAGAAATGAAAGTCATTTAATCCCTAGTACTACAAATAATGATGAGGTTAGAGTATGTCCTAGTTGTGGTGAGATAACTTTAAATAAAAATTACTGTATGAACTGTGGTCGTAAGCTTGAAGATGAATTTAATGACAATAATTTAAGATGTCATAGATGTGGTGCAATAATAAATAAGGATGATATCTTCTGTACTAACTGTGGAGTTAAATTAAAGATTGATTTTTACTGTGAGTCATGTGGAAATAAAGTCAATAGGGATGATAAATTTTGCACAGAATGCGGTAAAAAATTATAATTTTAAATTATTTTTAAAATATTACACAATAATCATACACTTTTACAAAATCATATAAATATATATAATAATATTATAATAATATATATATTCTTTATTAATTTTTTATAAAATTTATTAAATAGGGATAAAATGACGGAAAATATTGTAGAAAATAAGATTAAAAAAAGATTTGACTATATAGATACATTAAAATTTTTAGCTATTTTAGCAATAATTTTTTTACATGCTTATAAAATCAATACACATATAATAATTATGCATCATAATTTTTATAATCTTAGAGCATTTACAGATTTTGGAGTACCACTTTTTTTAATGGTAACTGGTGCATTAGCTTTAAATAAAAATATTGATTTGGATACATTTTTAAAAAAGAAATTTACTCGAATTATGTTGCCTTTAATATTTTATTTAATCGTATCATTTTTCATTGGTTTGTTTACCAATTTTTTAACTTTTTATTGGTATTCTTGGATGATTTTGGGTGCATATTTAGCTATTCCATTAGTTAATAAAATTATCCAAAATTCTTCTATGAAAGAACTTGAATATTTTGTGGGATTGATTATTTTTACTTCAATCTTTTATTGTTGTAGTAAATTTTTAAATTTTAAATTTGCATTTGATTTGAATTATTTCATAAACCCTATTTCATATATTGTTTTAGGTTATTACATATTTAAAAAAGATTTTACTAAATATTTATCTGCTAATAAAATGATATTACTTTCAACAATTGCATTTTTTATTATTTCTGTAATTAAAATGAAGGTTGGTCTTTTAAATAGTATTTATCCTCATTATCATTTATTTTCTGGAATAGATTTAGGTATTATTGCAATGTTGCAGGCAGCATGTGTCTTTTTAATTGTTAGATATGTATATGATGAACATGCAGATAAATTTAGAGCTTTTAGAAATTTCTTACAAAAGAATACACTTAAAAAATTCTTTTTATCTGTTAGTAGGTCAACTTATGGAATTTTCTTTGTTCATGTTATAATATTTAGAGCATATATATATCCAGTATGGGGATTGATGGGTTTTAAAGGAATATCTTCATTTTTATTAATTTTTGTATCCGTTTTTATTAGTTTTATACTATCTTGGATTATTACTTATATTTTAGGACGTATTCCTTATATTAAATATTTCTCAGGATATTATTAACTTTTAAAATCTATAATAAGATAATATTAAATATATTATCTTTTTTACTTTTTTTTATTAAAATTTGATTTTTATAAATTTAAAATAATTTTTTTGTTATTAATTCAATTTAAGGTATAAATTTTGTACAATAAATAATTAAATACTAAATTATTTATATTAACAATGAACATAATTAAATTTTTAATTATTCAACTATACATTTTTTTTATAAATTTGATAAAAATAATATTCACTATTAAAAATTCCTTTTAATTAAAATAAATTTAAAATATTTTAAATAATTATTAATATGAGGCATTAAAATGAGTGAAACTTTAAAGATTTTAACTATTCAAGATTTATCATGTTATGGGCAGTGTTCAATAACTGTTGCACTACCTATTATATCAGCTTTTGAAATTGAAACTGCGGTTATTCCTTCCTCAGTATTATCTACTCATACTTCTGGTTTTTCAGATTATACTGTTAGAGATTTAACACATGATCTTCCAGGTATTAGAGAGCACTGGGAAAAAGAGGGTATATATTTTGATGCTATTTATACAGGATATATTGGTTCTGTAGAGCAATTTAAGTATATTAAAGAAATCATTGATTCAAGACTTAAAAAGGAGGGTAAAGTTTTTGTTGACCCTGCAATGGCAGATAATGGTGAATTTTACTTTGGATTTGATCAAGACTTTGCTGATAAAATGGGGGAACATTGTAAATTAGGAGATTATATTCTTCCTAATACAACTGAAGCTTGTTATATTTTACATAAAACCTGGAAACCTAATTTTTCACATGAAGAAATGTTAGATATGGCTAATGAACTTTCTGACTTTACTAAAAAATATGTTATTTTAAAAGGAGATAATCATAAAAAAGATGAATTAGGAATGATAGTTTTAGATAAAGATAAACCATCAGATGTAGAAACCATATATAATAAAAAAATAGATTATGTTTCCCATGGAACAGGTGATGTTTTTGCTTCAAGTTTCGTTGGTTCTATTTTAAATGGTAAATCTCCGTCCAGTGCTTCAAAAATTGCTGGTGAATTTACTAAAAAAGCTATTGAAGAAACTATTGGTGATTCAAATCATACTTATGGTGTAAAATTTGAAAAAGTAATTCCATATATTCAGGATTTATTAAAATCTAATTAAACTTTTTTTTTAATTTTTTTTATATTTAATCAATTATTCATTTTCTACTTTATTAAGCTAATATTTACTTTAACAATAAAAGAAATAAACAAAATAAAAAAATCAAAAAAAAAACAATCAAAAGATGATTAATATATTAATTAAAAATAGTTCTATAAATTTTTTTCTAATCATCTATTGTTATAAAAATTATATTTTAAAAGAAAATTTACCAGTTATAATTATAATAAGCTCCATCATCAAAGGAATCATCAAAACTATCATCATATGCATCTGATTCATAATCTAAATTATCATCAAAGTCATACTCATCATGTGTTTTGGAAATATAATCTTTTTGAGTAATTCCAGATATGACATAAGAGATATCTACTCCTTTTGTTTGTAAATATATCACATCATTTCCAGATGCAAAAACAAAAGTTTTAACTCCATTTTGTTCATTATAAAAACCACTGACTCCGGAAATTGTTGTTTTATATAAAGATTGACCATTCCATGTAAAATAAGTATATCCATCCATAATTTTTTTATTATATTGGTTAGAATATTTGTCTATATTAACCTTTACATAATCATCTCCTTTTTTAAAATTCATATAATTTAGTTGACTAGAACTATCAAATCCTTTTCCAGTTGATTTATATGATGAAGGTACATTAAAGGTATATTCTTTAAAATAATAACTTGATTGACCATTAGATCCATATAATCCTGCAGAAACAGTTTCAGAAATAACAATTGTTGATAAAAACATTGTTAAAATTATAAAAACTATTAAAATACCTTTTTTATAATTATCTTTTTTAATAATAACACCCCATTATAGTATTATATAATAAATGATTTTTTTTAAATATAAATCTTTCTAAAATTAATAGTGTTCGTATTTGAAATTATACATAAATATTAAGGTGCTTATTTATAATATAATCTAAAAAAATTAATTTTCCTACATATTATTATATTAGTTTATTTTAATTTTTTAATATATACCATTTTTTTTAAAAAAATTTAAATTATTTATATTATAATAATAATTAATAGATTTAATTCATATTTTTATTAAGTATATTTTTTCACTTATTTTTATGGGGGGTTTTTAATGGTTGACTTAAATAAAAATCAGGCTAATGCAGCTTATTATGATGGGAATAAGTATTTAGTTATTGAAGCTGGGCCTGGATCAGGTAAAACACGTGTTCTTATTGAAAGAATAAAATTTTTGATTAATGAAAAAGATGTAGACCCTTCAACTCTTTTAGTAATTACTTTTACTCGTAAAGCAGCTGATGAACTTAAAGAACGTTTATCAAATGATATTGATGAATCTGATTTAAATTTAATGCAGATTTCAACTATTCATGCTTTTTGTAGAGTTATGCTATCTAATATTGGAGAATATAATACACGGATATTAAGTGATAGTTTTAATGAAAGAATTAAAATGTTTTTATATAAATATAGGAAGGATTTAGGATTTGATAAAGAATGCACTATTCGACCAACTGAAATTTATAATTTAATAAAAAAATATAATGAATATGCTACTTTTAAAGTAAATACCGATGAATTAGTCAATTATATTAGTGAAAATTATAAGGTTCAATCAGATTATATTGATTTTGTTAATAAATATATGGATCATCATAATGGAGAATTTCCTTTCAATGAGGTTAAAGCGAGCAATTCATTTAAAGAATCTAGAAAAAATGCCTTATATTTACAAATAGCTAAATCTTATCCTAAATATCTAGAACTTTTAGATGAGAAGCGATTTTCTGATTTCAATCAGATGCAAATAAAAACTTTGGATTATTTAAAAGAAAATCCTAAGACCCAGTATACAAATATTTTAGTTGATGAGTTTCAAGATACTGATCCTGTTCAGATGAAGATTTTTGAAATTTTAATGAAAGAAGCAGTATCTTTTACTGTGGTTGGAGATATAGATCAGAGCATATATGGTTTTAGAGGTGCTAATAAGAATTATTTTGAATATTTATACAATAATTATGATGATAAGGTATATAAAGTAAATTTAAATGTTAATTATCGTTCAGCTAATCAGATTATCCATATTAGTGAAGATTTTATTAAATCACAAAGAACTACCGGTGCTAAACAGGATGCTGCTATAGGGGCTCGTAATTTAGATAGAGATTCTTACTTTTTTGTAAGTGAGGGTAGTGAAAATGAATCTAAATCAATTTTTAATATGATATCATATTTGCATGATAGTGGTAAAATTGAAAATTATAATGAGATTTCTATTTTATCTCGTTCAATTAAACATAATAAAACAGCTAAAGCATTGATTCAGTTATTTGATAATAATAAGATACCTTATCATATTAGGGGTATTCCTGATTTATTTGATAAACCTGAAATAAGATCTATTTTAACATTAATTTTTCACCTTATACAGGATGAAAATCCTCAGAATCATAAGTTTTATAAATGGGAATTAGAATGGTTAAATCTTAAAGCTTTTACTGGAGAAAACTTTAATCAGGTTTTATTTAATTTATCTGATGAAACTAAAAATATTTTAAACAATCTTCAAGAAAATTTCGAAAAAGAACTTTTTGATAAAGAAAAGGATGTTTATTTGAAGATAAAAGGTGAAAAAAGTCATATAAAGGGGTTTCGTGGAGTTTTTAATAGAGAGAATGATGTTTTAGTGGAATTATTTAAGAATGTAGAAAGACCTATATTAACAGATGATAATTTAATTAAATTCGGTGTTACTAACAAAGAGGATTTAGATTTCTTTAGAAAATTAAACAAGTTAAAAAATTATATTTCCACTAAAGATTATCAAGATTCAGATGATACAATATTAGATATTTTAATAATTTTATTAACTGATGTTTGCAATTATTTAACAGAAGACCGTATTAATGATTTTGATTATCGTGAGGAATTAGAAAATTTAGCAATAATTAGTAATACCTTTTACAATTATGAGTTAATTGTTGATAAAAAAAATCTTAAAGGTGTTTTTCATTTTTTAAGATATAATATTCATAATTATTATACGAATGCTGATGAAAATGAAGGAATTCAATTAATGACAATACATAAATCTAAAGGATTAGAATTTCCTATAGTTATACTTTTATCATTAGATGAAAAAAGATTCCCTCGTGAATTTAAAGAAAAAAAAGAATCGTATCATACTCCTATTTCCTTCTTAGAATATAAAAATTTTACATCTAAAGAAGAAGAAATAATTGAATATGATCAGGAAGAGGAAAGAATTGTTTATGTAGCTATGACAAGAGCACAAGATACTTTAATTCTATCTAATTTAATCAAAAAATCTAGTGAATTCAATAAATTAAATGAAGAACTTAAAGAAGAATTATCTGAAATAGAAAAAAAAGATATCATACAAGAAATACCAAAAGGACATTTTAAAATTCAAAATCTAATAAATAATAATTTAAATGAATTTAAATATCTTCAAGATGATTTTAGTATTATTCCTAAAACTGTTTGTGAAAAGCCACCTATAAAAAATGAGAAGATAATTAATTTAAGTTTCAAATCTCTTGAAGACTATATTTATTGTCCTTTTAAATATAAATTAGTTCATGATATTAATTTTTCAGAGTCTACACTTGAATCTAATAAGTTAATGGGGTTATTCTTACATAATATATTAGAAACAATAAATAAAAAAATAGGTTCAAATAATAATCAATATATTGGGGATGATGAAGTTTTACAAGTAATTGATAACTTCATATCTTCTTTTAAATTTCAAAATTTAAAATTATCTAACTCTGATATTAATATAATAAAAAATAATGTACTTTATTATTATAATACTTTTGGAAGAGATTTCTTAGTTAAAAATACAGAACAATCTTTTAATATTAAAAATCAACTATATCAACTATCTGGAATAATAGATTTAATATATGAAACAAAAAACGGAAAAATTGGCCTGTTAGATTATAAAAATACAGATTTAATTTCTAAAAATTATATTAAAAAGTATATTAAACAACTTTATATTTATCTTATCGGATTAAATGACCGTTTAAAAATTGATGAATTAAAAATTTATGCTATAAAATCACGAAAAATGATTAATATTAATTTAAAAGAAGAATTATTAGAAATTCTTTTAGAAGAGCTTGATTTAGTTTCACTAAATATTCAAAAAGAAATTTTTAAATGTAATATGGATGATGATTGTTATAAATGTAGCTTTTCTAAAATATGTTTTAAATCAAATAATAATGGTTCTGTTAATTATCTTGATAAAGATTTAATTTTAACTTTTCACGATAAGTTTTATGAAAATTTACCAGATTATGAGATTATAGATTTAAAAGATGAATATTGGACAGATATTGAATTTAATAATTCAACTCATTTTAAATCTAATACCTTACCTCATAGTAATAGTAATAGTAATAGTAATAGTAATAGTAATAGTAATAGTAATAGTAATAGTAATAGTAATAGTAATAGTAGTAATAATAATTCAGCATTAAAATTATCTAATTTTAATATTAAGGAGGATAACTGTCATATAGATGAGATTATAGAGTATTTTAAAGCCAATAAAAATGAATCAAATATAAAAGAGATGGATAGGTTAAAGATATATTCTAATAAAAAATATGGTATTAAAAATCAGGATTTAGCCAAATTAGCTAAAAAAATTGGAAATAATCATGAACTCGCATTAGAATTATGGCAATATGACTGTCATGAATCTAAATTTTTAGCTATACTAATTGAAGACCCTTTACTAACATCTAATGATCAATTAAACCAATGGGTAAATGACTTAGATAATTATCATATTGTAGACCATGCATGTAAAAAACTATTAGTTAATATCCCTTTTGCTATAAATAAAATACCAATATGGGCAAAATCAGATAAAGAATTGATAAAAAGAACTGCTTTTAGTTTTATTGCAGTACTTGCATCACAGAATAATAAGGTAGATAATATAAACTTTGAAGAGTTTTTTCCGATTATTATTGAAGCCTCTTCTGATGATAGAAAATATGTTATAAAATCAGTAAAATGGGCTTTAGTATCTATTGGAAGATTAAACGAATATTTTAATATGCGAGCTATTGCAGTTTCTAACGAAATTAACCAATTAGATTTTAAATCAGCTAAATGGATAGCAAAAAAATCATTAAAAGAATTAAAAAGCAATAAAGTTCAAAATTCTTTTTAATATATTTTTAATAAATTAATATAACAAAGAAATAACTTTATTTTTAAAACTATATATATAAAATAAGTATTTAAATTATTTTTTTTTTTAAAAAAAAATTAAAATATAAAACCCTAAATTAATTTGTAAATCTATAATTATTACAAATGAATTTAATTTGGGTTTTTATCTATTTCATTAATATTTACATATTTTTTAAAATTATTTAATAATATCCAGAGACCAGTTTAACATATGGTATTTGTCCTAAAATCAGAACTATTAACCATGACCCTATCATTAAAAGAGTTGATATACCTAATATTACCAACGCTGTCATAGTACCAGAATAATGTACTCCTTTAAAGTATGCTTCTAAAAATCCTCTGACTATTATTAGATGAACCATATACATACCATAACTTGCTCTTGCAATTGATACAATAAATTTATTAATTATATCTATTTCTAAAAATCTTCTGATTCCTCCAAATATACCTGTTTTAGCTTCGTAAGTATATTTAACAACTAAAAATAGTGATGCTGCTTGTATTACTTGAGGGAAACTTAAACTTAATTTTGAAGTTAACATTAGATTATCATATAAATAAAATGTTTCATAATTCATGATTTTATATACACTTACTATAATAAATACAATTAAACTTATTAAAATTATTTTATTTGCAGATAAATTGAATTCTTTTTTAGATAAATAATATCCTAAAATAACGTAAGACATAGCTCCTAAAAAGAAATTTAAATCTAATGCAATCTGAATATTAAACTTATATGCTAAAGGGTAAATAATAGAAGCAATTAAAAACATTACAATAAAGTAATCTAATTCTTTAGATTTAGCATGTTGTATAAATACATTTACTACAGGAATAGCTAAAGCTATTCCTAATGCCATCCAACAATACCAAAATTTTGATAATGGTTGGCTAGGAGAGTATACAGATAATAGTATTGCAACTATTGTAAAAAATATTACAGGAAGTAAAATTCTTACAAATTTTTTATTTAAATATTTTGATAGTTCTATTTCTTTATTAAATGCTAAACAACCAGTTACCATTATAAACATATATATAGAAAATCTGAATATTTCTTTAAGATTATGAATTTTATAATTTAATATTTCAGTATTGGACCAAATTCCGCTTACATGTACTATTATAATAGCAAATATAGCAACAAACTTTAATGTATCAAGATATTTTATTCTATTCATACATATCCTCGATCTTTTTTTTATTAGGGTTTGTAAAAATCTATTTTCTATTTTATCATGTTTGGTTTATAGTATTAGAATTATTTTTTTCTTTGAGATTTTTCCAAACATAATAATATTTCTTATTAAAAATTATTCCCTATTTTTTATTTTATTATTTTTTTTTATTAAAAAATTTTTTGATAATTTTTTTATTTTATTAATTTCACTTTTCTTATAATTATAAATCTTATTATTTTTCTACTTTTATGATTATGAAGTTAATTTTTGGTTTTATATTATTTAAGTAAGTATTATTCTATTTTTTTTAATAATTTTGAGAGTGGGACGCAAATTTTTTTATAAATTTTTGTCAACTCTAAAAAAAATAATTAAAATTTTTAATTTTTTATATAGTTTTTATATTTTAAGT
>OMVX01000062.1 GCA_900314605.1 uncultured Methanobrevibacter sp.
TCATAAAGCTCTAAATGTTTCTTAATTTTATTATTAAATTTTTCCATGAATATATATTTATTACTCATTAGGTATAAACTTTTGGTAAGAAACTATAATATAAAAAATTAAGAAATTGGAGAGATTTAAAACCAGTACGTGGAATAATTGAAGATTTTTTCAAAGTCGCCAAAGATACATTTGGATTAGAAGAATTCCACAGTTATACCATTGAATCCATGAGCAAAAAAATATATTTATGCTTATTATTAACATCACTAATCGTACAACAAGTATATAAAACAAAAACACAAATGCAACGACTCGCTGAAGGAAATATATTACAAAACACATCCATATCTAAAAAAACCAATAAAAAGAAAAATAACAATAAAAAAGATAAAAAATCAAAGGTACCATTAAAAATAGAGCAACAAAAACTAAAAATCAACAAAAAAGAAAAGCAAATATCACTCTTAAAATTTTGCTCTATCTAGCACCCTATAAATTTAATAAAAAAAGCAAAAGAGAAAAATCTAATCCTATAGGTTTTTAAACATATATTTCTAACATATTATTTTAAGTAAAAAGAAAATTAATTATTATATTAGGATTATGATTTAAAAAAAGAAAAAATATAAAGAGTTAAATAAACTCTTAATATTAAAATATTTTATCGTTTTACAGTTATTTTCACTTTTTTACTTACTTTATTGTAGTAAGTGTTTGTTGGGACAGTAATAACTGCAATATATGAACCAATTTTTTTAAGATTAGTTATCTTAAATACACCTTGACCTTTGCTATTAGTTTTAACACTGTAAGTTTTTCCATTGACTTTTAATGTTACTTTAGTGTTTTTAAGTACTTGGTTTTTATTAGTTTTAAAGGTTGCAGTGTATTTTTTAGTTTTTACTTTAAGTTTAAAGCTTGCTGATTTTGCAGTTATTTTTGGTGTAGCTTTTTTAACTGTAACTTTTGTTGACGCTGTAGAAGGATTAATAATATCTGATCCTGCATATTTAATTTTTACATTATATGTTTTTGGTGTAAGTGTAGCAATATTGATTTTAACTTGACCTTTTTCATTAGTTATATAATTTTTAGTACTGCCTAAACTTACAGTAAGTGATGCGTCTTTTATAGGTTTGCCATTTTGATTAGTTAATGTAATTACAAAGTATTTACCTACATTGTAAATAGTAATTATAGGATTTGCTATAATTTTACTTCCTATTTTAGAAACCTCAATAGTTGCAGTTGCTGATGTTTCATCTGGAAAATCTGTAATACTTAACACAGCAGTATAGTTACCAGGCATTAAATCTACAATCCATCCTTCGGTAGTTAAACCATAAACAGTTGTATATAATACATCACCTTTATAAATGTTAATGGTAGTATTCAATCCGTCAAATACTACATCTCCTCCTGTTAATTGGATTTTCAATTTTTCACCTGACATGTAAGTTGACTTGTATTCTGATACATCTAGTATAAGAGGAATAAACCCTGTATTACTATTCTCATTATCAATTAATCTACATAAACAAGTGTTTCCTCCATACATTGCGCTACCCTTATTGTCCGCTTTGTTACTGATGAATGTACAGTTATATGAATCACCAAAACACATTGCTCCACCCCAGTAAACTGCCTTGTTTTCAGTGAATGTACAGTTCTGTGCAGATCCATTGCATATTGCTCCTCCATTATTATGTGCATAGTTTTCGTTGAATATGGAATTGTATGCGTGTCCATGGTCTATTGCTCCACCATAACCTCCATTGTTATCGGTGAATGTACAGTCGTATGCATTTCCCTTGTGTATTGCTCCACCATTATCACTTGCTATGTTACTGGTGAATGTGGAATTGTATGCATCAACATCATATATTGCTCCACCATTTTCTGCTTCGTTTTCGCTGAATTCACAGTTGTATGCAACACCATATGCTATTGCTCCACCATCTCCATCTGCATCGTTTTTGTGGAATACACAGTTGTATGCTTCACCACCCCATTTTGCTCCACCTTGGGCTGCTTCGTTTTCGGTGAAGGTACAGTCGTATGCATTACCTTCATACATTGCTCCACCTTGTCCTGCTTTATTACTTGTGAATGTACAGTTGTATGCATCTCCATAAGCTATTGCTCCACCAAATCTCTCTGCTTCGTTATCAGTAAATATACAATCATATGCATTACCACCATATATTGCTCCACCGTGTTCGTCTGTTTTACCATTTACGAAATTTATATTATGAAATGCAACTGTAACTTTATCATCTACTTTAAATATTCTTGCACTACCATCTCCATCTATTGTTACTCCATTTCCATAAATCGTTAAATTTCTGTTAATAATAATTCCACCTTGGAAACTAGAGTCGGTATCATCATTGTATTTGTAGTTGTTAGTCAAATAGATTGTAGAATTAGTATTACCATTAATAATATCATTTAAGTCTGTGAAATGTAACGGATCTTCATTTGATGAGCTTGTTTTATCGGTTCCAGATTCACTCACTTCATCATTATTATAATTCTCTTCTTCATTAAGTTCAGAATTCTTTATACGGGTAGAAACATCATCATATTGATTAAATGTTTCTACGTTAATCTCTTTATTATTATCAGTACTAATAACATTATCATTTATATTATTTTCAGCTGCACTTATTGTTGAAATGCTTAAAACGCAAATAATAAATGATAATAGTATGAAATATAATTTTTTATTATTCATTTCTAAAAAGCCTCATTATCATTCTTCTAAATATGATTTTATATTATATCTGTATCTTTTATTTAAAATATCTTATGTATAAAAATATGGCACTTTCAAAAACTTGTGTGATAAATTTTATTTCAAAATTTTTACCATAGAAAAATTTGGTTTAAAACGTCCAAACATACAGATAGAGCTTTTATTTTTATATTACGCAAAAAATATACAAGTTTTATTTAATATATTGAATTATCATTTTTTAATTTAAAAATAAATAATAAATTGGCGGAAAATTTTTGGTATGTATAACTCGTAAAAATTAAAATCACTATAGTTTTTGAAAGAGCCCTAATTCATTTGAGGTATACGATAATAAGGGTCTTTTAGTATATTTATTTCAATAAATTCACTTGCATCATCTAATAATACGTAATTTAATTCTTTAAACACTTATTTTACGAAACTAAATTTTAGTTTTATTAAAATTTTAAATCATATAATTTATTTTCATAATCTTCAACAAAATATCTGATGTTCTTACGGCCTTTTGTTTTAAAAGTGTGACCTTCAGAAGATAGTTTCTCTTTTTGATATTCAATTCCTCCAGGATATTTTGGATTTAATTCCCCATCTTGCTTAAGAGTTCTCCAAAAGGGTATCCTATCATCAGGTCTTTCACAGCTAGCCCTGGCTGACAAACTAATAAATATTCCTGCGGTCATTGGACATGTAAATTCAGCCCCATGTTTTTTAGCTAAAAATTCTCTAATTTCTTTAATAGTGATTATTTTTCCTTTAGGAACTTTAGACATAAGTTCATTATATTCTAATGGAGGAGCTATTAACATTTGAGTTCCACCATATCTTTTTACTGATTTTTCATCAGTCACTTCAATAATTTTAGGCATATCTTTAGAGTCTTGTAATTTTTCATTGAAAGATTTTCTGGCCATATTATCACCATTAAAATATAGTTATTATATCCTATTTTATGTTTTGTAAAATAAGTGTTTAAAGAATTAAATTAAACATACTATATAGACAATTTTTTTAAAATTATTTAAAAATATTTTTATTTTATATAAATTTTTATTAAATGGACTCTAGAATGACATCTTTACTATTTATAAAATATTCAATACCTGAAATTATTGTTAATAAGCAAGCAACATACATCATAGACATACCGATGATAGCTACAACTATATGAGTATGTAAAAAGAACAAGAAAATTAAAGCAAACATTGTAGTTTCAGTTTTCCATTTACCCATTTTAGCTGCTGGAATAACAGTTCCTTTAGAAGCAACAACCATTCTAATACCAGAAACCATAAATTCTCTTATTAGCATCACAACAAATGCCCATATAGGCATAATATTCCAATACCAGCTTCCACCTCTTGAAACATCAACCATAATTAATGTCATTGCAGTAAATACTAGCATCTTATCAGCTAGAGGATCAGCAAATTTACCAAATGATGTAACTAAATTTCTCTTTCTAGCTATTTTACCATCAAAAAAATCAGTGATGGATGCCAAAGCAAATATTACAAATTCAATTAGCATCATCAAGCTTAATCCATTAAAAAAGCCCTCACCAGTTGTAAATACCATTGTTTCTCTAAAAAATGGAATATACCACACAACTATCATCACAGGGATTAATAATATTCTTAACATAGTTAATTTATTAGGTAATGTCAATTAACCATCTCCAATTCCTATTAATTTTATCATAATTAGAATAATTCATAAAGAATTATTTAATTATGTTTCGTAAAATAAGTGTTTAAAGAATTAAATTAAACATAACTAATATATAATTATATTATCTTACTAAATAAATTTACCCCCTATCAAATCCTTTAAATCTTAACATTGTTCAAAATATTTTAGTTTCATAAAATAATTGTTTAAAAAATTAAATTAAATATTCAGATTATTTTAAATAATTAAACAAAATCAAACATGATATTCAAGTTATCACTATGAGTTTAAAAAAAGGTATTGGTCTGGATGAATTTATAAAAAAGCTGTTAACAAAGCTAAAGCAGACTACAAAAAAGATCATTAAATTAATATTTATTTTTTTTTTAGTTTCGTAAAAGATGTGTTTAAAGAATTAAATTAAACAATTAATAATATCAAATAATCTATATTTTACTATAATAAACTAGCATAAAATTTCTTTATTCTTCTTTATTATTACAACATCCAAAAAAGAAGTTTTTAATTTTATATATTGATTTTTTATTATTTTGTTTTTTCCGCTCTTCTCTTTGGTGAAATTCTTTTCTTCTTTGTGCAATATCATTTGCCATAGACATACCTCTTTTTTAAAAAATATTTAACTATGTATCTGATTATAAACTATTCTATTTTTTAGTTTTTTTTAGAAAAAATTATAAAATTTAGTTACGCCTAAATGTATATTATTTTATTTGATTTAACATATATAATTTTACATTTAATAGAAATTTAATATTTAAAATAATATTTAAACAAAAAAAGATAATTATATTGAAGTTTCGTAAAAGATGTGTTTAAAGAATTAAATTAAACGTATATAGATTTTATGAGGATTATAAATCCAATTTCCATAAGAAGATATATATTCATGGGTAATGGAATGAAAAATCTGGGTAAATGTTTTTGGCGAATCATTAAACATAACTCTTATATTAAAAATTAAATAAGATGACTAAAACAAATGGTATGTATTTTAGGTTTCATTGTTATTTCTCCAGTTCTTGTTTTTAAAATAGATACAATAGTCAAAAAATACAATTTATAATATTTCAAGAGGAACTCAAATTAACTAAAAATGAAGATTCCCCCAAATCCAAAATATAAAAAAAGGAATAAAATATTAGATTACTCGGTAGAATCCTTCTTAAATCTATTCATAAATCTCATAACAACAATATAAGAAAGTATTGAACCTAATAAACACCCAAATATAAGACCTGAATATATTCCTTCAACTCCCCAACCCCATATTAAACCAAATATATATGCAAATATAGATTCTAATAAAAGTGAACTTATAAAATTCAGTATTAAAGAATAAATTCCCTTACCAACACCTTGGAAAAATGCATATGACATTAATGCAGGAGCGGATACTAAAACATATAAACTTAAAAATCTAATTGTTGATGCAATATATGGTTTTAATATAGCATTTTGATTATTATAACTAAATATATGTGCTATTTCTGATGAAAATAAAAATATAAAAATTACAATAATAAATGTAAATATAAAACCTAATTTAATTGAATGATAATATGTAGCCATCAAGTTTTTATAATTTTTTGCACCATATCCAATACCTACAACTGTTAAAGCAGCAACTCCTAAACTATTTAATGGTAAATTTGCAAGTAGTATAATCTTAAAAGAAGCTGTCACTACTGCAACAGCTGTATGGCCAGCTACCTCTAAAAGTAATGAATTTACTACAGCAAACATAAGTGCCATAATTATTAATTGTAATGAAGAAGGAATAGCAACAAGAAAAATTTCCTTAATAATGTCTGATGAGAAAGAAAAAGTTTTAAAGGATAAATTAAGAAAAGTACTTTTTCTAATCCATACTCCATATGAAAGTATAATAATAGAAATTAAAGCAGATAATACTGTTGCCCATGCAGAACCTGCAATCCCTAAATTTAATCCATAAATAAATACCGGATCTAATATATAATTTAATAATGAACTAAAAAGTAATGCAAATGTTACTGTTTTAATATTACCTTCAGCCCTAAAAATAGCAGTGAGAACAGTAGCAAATATAATAATAAATAAAAAAGTAAATATTACTGAACTATAATCCATTCCATATTTCAAAGATGTTCCTGCACCTAATAATATTAACACTGGTTTCAAAAATATTAATATAGTAAGACCTGGTATAACAGAAAAGATAATAGATAACAATAGAGCATGAATACCTGCATTATTTGCTTGAGTATACTTTTCAGCACCAATATACCGTGAAATTAAAGAGTTTGCACCAGCACCAATACCATTTCCAATAGATATTATTACCATATATAATGGAGTTATTAGACCCATAGCTACAAGCGGTTCTGGTCCTAATCCAACTACCCATATAGAATCTACTACATTATATAATATACTTATTAAAAGGGTAAACATCATTGGAATAGAAAGTTTTAAAATAGCTTTTTTTGGATTGCCTGTAATCATTTCTATATTATCTTTTTTATCACTCTTACCAAACATGTTATTACCTTTAAAAAAATTAATCGGTTGTCTCAAATATTTAAAAAAAATTAAAGCACATTAGCCCACTTGAAAAACAAGTCTTTAATAGACCACTCTGCTATTTAATTTTAGAAACTTAATTGATTATCATAGTTATCCTTCTAAAAATACAAATTTATATTATTTAAATTTAAAGACATATAATAAATGAATATAAGCAATAATAGTATTCAATATATTATTAATGCCTAAATATGAAATACAGATTAAATTAGATAAATAAAACTATTGTTAAATTTGTTAAATAAAATATTTAAAATTATCTAATTCTAGAAAATACCCTGATATAATCGCATAATAGATGTTAAAAATATAAATAAATTTTATGATGAATTAAAAATTTTATTAATTGCTATATATTTTATATGATGTTTTTTAGAATATAATAATCTGTTCTTCATCTCTAATATTATTGATATATTGATTCAAGTACTCAAGAATTGGAAAACTTTGACTTCACCACAGGTAATTTACTTAAAAAACTATCTGTTTTATCATAAAAACCAACATCTTCTAATAATTTCAATACACATTCGTTCATCTTATTAAATGAAAGTTTCTGGTATAATTGGAATTTCAAAATTATCGAAACCTGAATAATAAAATAAAATATCCTCAAAAAAATATTTCTAAAACATATAAAAAGAAGAATGAAAATAGAAAAAGGGGATTTAACAAGATTTATGTTAAAACTAAATATTGGAACATTAAAAATGAAAATTAAAATTTTCACACAAGTTTTTGAAATAGCCAATTTTTATAAAGATAAAAATATATTAAATAAATATAATAAAATTTCATTTATAATATTGAATAAATATAAACCACAGAAAGATTTAATATTATAAAAAGTTTTTAAAAAAATTAAAAACTTGAAAAGGAATTAAAATTTAAAAGGGGAAACTTAAGTGTTAGATATAAAATTATTTAGAGAAAATCCTGAAATAGTACTTGAATCTGAAAAGAAAAGATTTAGAGACAATGATTATGCTAAAAAAGTAATTGAATATGATAGATTATGGAGAGAAAGTGAAAGTAAATTAAATACTTTACGTCAAGAAAAAAACAAATTATCTAAATCATTTAAACAGGCAAAACAGGATGGAAATATTGATGAAGTTATAAGTAAATCCAAAGCTGTAGCAGAAGAAATTAAAGAGTTAACTGCTAAAGGGGAGGAGTATAAAAGACTTCGTGAAGAATACAGATACAAAGTTGGAAACATTATTGATGAAGATGTACCAATATCCGACACTGAAGACGATAATCAAATTATCAAGGAATTTGGCAAAAAACCTTCCTTTGACTTTGAACCTTTAAACCATGTTGATTTAATTGAAAAAATCAATGGTGCAGATATTGAAACTGCTGCTAATGTATCTGGTGCAAGATTCTATTATTTAAAAGAGGATATTTTATTTTTAAATTTAGCTTTAATACAGTTTGCATTAAATGAATTAAGATCAGAAAAATATATACCTCTTCAAACCCCATTCTTCGTTAAAGGAGAAGTTGCAGCAGAAACATCAGAACTTGGAGAATTTGAAGAAACATTATATAAAATAGAGGGTGATGATTTATATTTAATTGCAACTGCAGAACAAACACTTGCAGCTTTACATAGGGATGAAATTATAAGACCAGAAGAATTACCTCTTAAATATTGCGGTTTATCTACCTGTTTTAGAAAAGAAGCAGGATCACATGGAAAAGATACACTTGGAATATTTAGAGTACATCAATTTGAAAAAATCGAACAGTTTATTTTCTCTAACCCCGAAGATTCTAAAAATGCTCATAAAGAATTATTAGAAATGACTGAAAGAATATATCAAAAATTAGAAATTCCATATCATATTGTATCAATTGTATCATCTGCATTAAATGATAATGCAGCTATAAAATATGACCTTGAAGCATGGTTCCCTGGTTCTAAAGCTTACAGAGAATTAGTTTCATGTACAAATTGTACTGATTATCAGGCTAGAAAAACTAAAACACGTGTAGGTAAAGCAGGTTCTGGTGATGCTCAAATATTACATACATTAAACAGTACTGCAATTGCAACAGAAAGAACTATCTGCTGTATTTTAGAAAACTATCAACAAGAAGATGGTAGTATTAAAATACCTGAAGTTTTAATACCATATATGAATGGTAAAACAGAAATCAAAGCCGAAAAATAATTTTGGCTTTTTTATATTTTTTTTGAAAAAAAATGACTAATTCCTTTTTTTTGAGGTGAACAATGAAAATATTAATATCTAATGATGATGGTGTTAATGCACCTGGAATTTTTGCTGCAAAAGAGGCTGTTAAAGATTTAGGAGACATAACTGTAGTTGCACCTGAAGATAATAACAGTGGAGTAGGACGTCATCTTACAATGTTTAAACATTTACAGCTAAGTAGATGTAAACTTGAAGATAACAGTCCAGCTTATAGTGTTTCCGGTACCCCTGCAGATTCTGTAGTAGTAGGTGCAAATTATATTATGGATGAAAAACCTGATTTAGTAATTGCAGGTATTAACTCTGGAGTTAATATTAGTCGTAAAGATTTAACCTCATCTGGAACTGTATGTGCTGCATTAGAAGCTGTTGCTATGGGAATACCTGCAATATCCGTATCATTATTTATGGATTATACCTCCTTTGAAGAAGATGAAGATGGTAATTGGCATTTAAACCAGGACTTTGAATTGTCTAAAAAAATATTACATGAATGTGTTTTAAAAATTCGGGAAAAAGGATTTCCTGAAGGAGTAGATTTATTTAATTTAAATATTCCATCAAATTGTTTATCTGAAACTGTAAAAATCACTAGACTATCTGATAAAATGCTTAATAAAACTGTTATTGATGATAAAGAAGATTATCTTCAGGAGATTTTTACCTACGAATTTAAACATAACAAGGTTCCAAATCAATATATTGAGGATGATACACATAAAATCGTTATGATTACCTCAAAACTTAATGAATCTTATGAAGAAGGTACAGATGGACATTGTTTAATGGTTGAGAAAAGACCTAGTTTAACTCCATTAAATGTGGATATGAGTGTACCTGTATCAAAATTAGATAATTGGTATTGAAACATAAATTATTAAGAAAAGAGTAATTAACATATTTCTATTTATAGTGTTTTACCAAATGTTTGTACCCAAATATTCATCCACCCATTTTTCGTAGAATGATTTTGAATCGACTATTTGATAATATTTTTCTTTAAA
>OMVX01000076.1 GCA_900314605.1 uncultured Methanobrevibacter sp.
TACGATAATTTTAAATCCCTGGTCAGAGAGCCATTGGATAAAAAAACGTTTTTTTGATAATCCAGATGATGACGTTTTGGCAATGACAACAACTTATAAGATCAATGAATTTTTGGATGAAGCGGATATAAAATTATTTGAGAAAATGAAGATCAATAATCCAAGACGTTATAAAACAGCTGCTCTCGGCGAATGGGGCATTTCAGAGGGTTTAATATATGAGAATTTTATAGAGAAATGGTTTGACATAAACGAAATAAAGAACATGACAAATTCAAAAGTTTGTTTTGGATTAGACTTTGGATATGTCAATGACGCTACAGCTTTATTTTGTGGAATTATATTCGAACAAGAGAAGTTATTATATGTATTTGATGAGTTGTATGAGAAGAATTTAAGCAATGAAAAAATAGCAGAAAAAATATTTAAAATGGGTTATTCAAAAGAAAAGATAATAGCGGATTCAGCAGAACCCAAAAGTATAGACAGATTATACGATTTAGGTATACGTGGTATTAAAGCGGCTAGAAAAGGAAAAGACAGTATTATGAATGGCATTGATTATCTACAGGACTTTAAGATTATTGTACATCCGATTTGTGTAAATTTTTTATTAGAGATACAAAATTACGCTTGGCAAACAGATAAAAACGGGAAACAAATAAACAAGCCGATAGATGATTTTAACCACTTAATGGACGCTATGAGATATGCCACAGAAGATTTCGCAAAAGGTGATATTTTCTCTTTTAATTAAATTAATTAATTATATAGACCAACCGTAGGGCGGTAGACCAAGCGGTAGCGCGGTAGATTTTTGCAGGCTATTGGTTGTTATTGGCTATATATTGAATATAGATATAAGAGGACACGATTCCGAGATATACCCAGATTGACCATTGAAAGGTTGATTTGGGCTTTTTCGTTTTTTAGTTTGGGCTACTTTTTTAACCCAAACTATATGAGTTTGGGCTACTTTTTTAACCCAAACTATATGAGTTTGTACTACTTTTTTAACCCAAACTATTATTGGATATTTTTTTTAGCCCAACATTTTAAAATTTGATATACTTCAAAAAAAAGGAGGTGATATATATGTCAGACACAAAATATGTAGGTTGTGACACTTGGAAAAATTTACGCACAGGAGAAGAAAGACGGGTAGACGAATATATGAAATCTATTGGTAGAAAAGATCCGTTTTATATCACTTATATGATAGAAATTTTACGTTTGTTTGATTCTCTTGGCGGTAAAAAAATTAAAATTATAAAATTCATGCTCGAAAATATGTCCAAAAATGACAACACATTGAAATGTACAAGAAGAGAAATTGCAAAATTAGTTCCAGCTTCAAAACGTACTGTAGATGCGACAATAAAATTACTTGCACAAGCAGATTTAATTAAATACAAAAGAGGACTAATCATGATTTCACCTCGCTTTATGAACAATTGGCAAGCCCAAAAAGAAGCGAACATGTTAGTCCAATTTAAAGAATTTAATTAAACCACCGTCGCTATTCAGGCAAGAACGAGCGACGTTAGAGCATAACAAATATAAATTGTGTTTTAAAGTTGCAAGTCACCGTCTTTTTAACGGTCTGCTTCAGAGGAAGTTCCAGCTTCCTCTTTTTTTATACCACAAGATAACTTTTGATTAATTTCTTTTCTTCGTCTGTTAAGTAAATCGAAAATGGCATACAAAATCATCCTCCTTTTTTGGTAAATATAATATATTATACTACATATATACATACAAAAACACTCTTAAGGTTTTAAAGAAAAGGGAACTAAATGGTCTATCGACCGCTTTGTGCCACTGGTGCTTATTTAATAAATTTTTGTTTTATTATTCTTTTTTCATCGTCATTAGAAGGCATTGACATGTCAAACAACATGTTTTGAACCTTAAATTTAATATAATTAATTTCGTTGTCCATTTCTATCCCTTTTTCAATAATTGCTTTGTGTTGTCTATACAAAATGTCTAATTTACTTTTTTCTTGAATAATTTCAGGAATATATTTTACATGTTTAGAAGTACGTGTAATAACATTTATTAAGTTACCTTCATTTTCTACTAATTTTATAATTTGTTCCGTTAAACTCATTATTTTTTTTTCGTTTTCTTTAACTTGATTACTTAAATCGGTGTTATCGTCTCTAAGTTCTTTTAATCTAAGATTTATAAAATAAAAAAGAATAGAAAAGAAAATAATTATAAAAAACAAAATGGAAAACAAAATAATACTAAGCATTTTTTTAATCTCCTTTTTTTTATTGTTAACTGCGGCTTTCATCCCCGAAGCAAAGCATCGTGGTTTTACGCCGCCTTAATATAAATTTTCAATCTACTTATAATGATCTTTTTATAAGAAAAATGGCTCTTTTTACCGCCTAACCGACGTGACCGGTTAAACGTTAAAAAAAGCCCTTTCTTTAATTTGTCAGCGGTCACGTCACCAACAAATCAATTAATCAAATCATTACATTTTTATATTATCACATTTTTTTACCATTGTCAAGTCCCTTTTGGGACTTTTCTTTTAAAACCTCTTTTTTTTTTTACATCTTTATATAAATAAGATTTGAATTGATAATTGTTAAAAGTGCCAAAGAGAATAACATAGCACCAATATATATATTCCAAGATACCATATATACAATATCGCCTATGCCTATTAATATGCCAGCAGCAATAGACTTATCAATGTAATTCATAATTATCCCCTATATGTATTATATTATTGGTTTAAATAAAAAAAGCACTAGCAAAGAAGCTAATGCTTTGCTTGATTTATTTTTTTTATTTCATGCTTTTGAATTTATCATTCTCTTCCGGTGGTTCAAGCTTTGGGGAATGTAATGCTGCAGAAAATTTTAAACTTTGTGCTGTAAAACTATTATTTAAATCGCTGTTTTCGTTATCGCTAAAAAGATAACTCTTGGTTGTGTCTTTAAAGCTATTATTGAAATTACTATTATTTAAATCACTGTTTTCGTTATCGCTAAAAAGATAACTCTTGTTTGGGTTTTTAATTTTTTTAGAGGTTGTTGTTAATGTTTTGAACATTTTTCTACTAATAATATTTGTGTCAACCACACTAGTATTAATACTATTATTGGCTGCTTCATCTATATTTCTGCTTTTATTAAAAAAACACATCATCATCATTTTTAGCGTTTCTATTAGATTACTATTATTTCTGCTCATTTCATCGATTTGAGCCACCATCTTATTAAATTTCTTATTAGCTTTTTGTTTAAAATTATCAAATTTTTGTTTTTGTAGTCTAGTTACTTTTTCTAATTCATCTCTAACATCTTCTTTTAAATTATCTATTTTACTATTTACTTCTTCCATTTTTTCTTTAATGTCCTCTTTGTGTTTTTTAAAATTATTGTTAATATCTTTCTCGATTTGTTCCATTTTGCTATTAGCTTTTTTAAATTTTACTCCTGTATTTGTCATATGAGTATTTAAAATATTAATTTGTCTAGTTGATTCCTTCTGTTGTTGTCTATATCTCCTTGAAACCAGTTCTTTATTACGTTCGTATTCTAATTTATGTTGACGGAAATCTCCTGGCAAACTAAAAAAATTCATAAAAAAAACTCCCTATTATTTATTTTTTTTGGTATTTGGGTTTATTAAGGGGTCGAAGGGGTCTAAGGGGTCGAAGACCCCAATTAAACGCACCTTCGGTGTCCCAATCAAACGCACCTTAGTGCCTTAACCTTTCATACCATGTCTAAACTATCAATTAATTTTTTATTTGTCAAGTTTTTTATTCCTTTATAGGCTCAGGCGCAGGCATATTTTTTGTTTTTAATTTGATGTCTCTGTATCTGCGTGATACTATCGCTGCAATATCCATTTTTAATTCTTCTAATTTCTGTCTAAATCTATAAGCTTCTTTTTCCTGTTTCAATCTATCAGCTTTTTTTTTCTGTCTCAATCTATCATTTTTTCTAAAGTAATTCATGATTTCTTTAAATCTAGTTTTTCTAAAGCAATTCATGTCTTCTTTATTTTTATTATTGATTATGCCATAATCAATGTTATGGACTTCATTCAATGAGTTATTACGTTCTTTTTGCAAATCTTCACTAATTGGCACCAGTGGGCACAAGTGCCTTCTCTTTAAAACACTCTTTTCTTTCCCATTTATTTGAAAATTACAGGAAGGTGAAATTGATAAATCTTTTGAAACATCTATTTCATTTGATTCATTGCTCAGTATTACATTAATCTCTCTTTCAATTGGAAAATCCATTTCATTTGATTCATTGCCCATTATTACAAAAGTCTTTGTTCTTTCACTTGAAGCCTCTATTTCATTTAATTCATTCCTTATTTTAAAATGAATAAAGAAATACAATATAACAACAACAGCAACACATATAATCCACAACATATATACCCCTTTATATTTTATTTTTTAAAAAAATAATTAGCGTAATCACAAAACATTTCTTTCATCCATTTCTTTATCTCTTAATTGTGGCATTTCAATACCATTTAGCAATTTATATTTTTTTTGACTTATCTCTAAAGCACCATGAGTAGAATGGTCTAAGTTGATATTGTTTTTCTCTTGTTTTATACCATTGATTAAATCGTAAGCACGAATGCTTTCTCTTAAAACATTTTTGTCAATATTTCCTTGCATATATATTATCCCTCCCTTATAAAATATTAAGTAGTTTAACAAAAAAAAATAAGAAGAGTCACTCAGTACCTATTTAATCTAAATCCAATCTTTTATAAAAATTCAATTTTTGTGCTTCACGCCATTTTGTAGACTTTGATACTCCTGTTAACTCCGCAATTTCTTCGTACGTATGCGATTTTAATAATTCCATTGCACGATCTAATCTTTCTACACTAAATTTCAATTTGATTAAATCGTAAGCACGAATGCTTTCTCTTAAAACATTTTTGTCAATATTTCCTTGCATATATATTATCCCTCCCTAAAATATTAAGTAGTGTAACAAAAAAAAATAAGAAGAGTCACTCAGTACATAATTAGTAGTTAAATAAAAGCACATCGAACGCTGTTTGCTTTTTATTTTAGTTGTAAAATTGGCTCGTTAAAATCTTTTTTGTTTTCTTCTAGTTTTATTTGATTGTTATTTAATACTTCATCAGCTCTTTTTTGTAAAATATCTAATCGTTGTTTTATTTTAGTTGGTGCCGGTGGTTCATCTTCGAGGTTTGTGGTTATCTTAGGTTCAACGTTTTTATTATTTCTATTTCTACGACAGAAAAACAAAACAAGAAATATCGCAATCAATATTACTAAACAAACTATTATCCCAATAATAAATTCAGTCATATCAATCACCACCAATTAATTATAATAATATTTATTATAATATATTTTATTGGTTTGTCAATAGATTTTTTTTACATAAATAAATTTTTTTGTTAGTTAGCAAAAAAATGTTATCATACAAATTAGCAGTTGCGTGAAATAAGGCGGTTGGTTTGCAAACTTCCTGAAAAGGAGGTGTGTAAACATGAATTTAGCGAATATAGAAACGATTCTTAGAA
>OMVX01000044.1 GCA_900314605.1 uncultured Methanobrevibacter sp.
ACATCAAATAAAATCGAAAATTATTACAGACAAACCAATCCAGAAAAAATAAAGAAATTATTTAAAACTAAAAATGGAATTCTAACATTTCTAGACTTCAAAATGCAAAATTGGACACAAAAACATATAAAAATATAATAAGCCTATAAAATTTTACAACCTCATTAAATTAAAAATTTTAAAACCCATTAATGATAAAAAAAAAAATGATTAATTTTACTTCGTTGAAAAAAATTAAACATGTTTTGAATCCCTATATCTAATTATAAATATTAAAACACAAAATACACATAATATTGTACCTATTATACATATCCATCTGGAAGAGAGAGCTAAAAGTCCATAATATTTTGGAATAATCTCTACATTACCCATAAACATGGTAAATATTATTGTAAGCATTGCAAGACTTAATGTCTGACCAACTACACGAATAATAGTAACAGATATAGATGCGGTTGAAGTGTCTTTAGAATCCAAAGAACTCATCATCATATTAGTATTTGGCGAAGTAAAAATCCCTAAACCAATTCCCTGAATAATTAATGCTGTAAAGATTAAATATATTGGGCTTGTAGATGATAAAAAGCATAATAAAAACATGGATATAGAAATAATACTTATACCAAATAATGCAATTATTAAAGGATTTTTTTGATCTGAAAGCCTTCCTGCAGGAGCAGAAATTAAAGTTTGAATTAAAGGACCAATTATTAATAAAAATCCAGTTGTTTGCACATCCCAACCTCTAATATATTGTAAATGATAACTTAATAGAAAAGTTACAAAATAGGTTGCAATATTACATAATAAATAAACAAGAGTTACAGAGGTAAAAAGCTTATTTTTAAATACTCTAACATTATAAAGAGGATTAGTTACCTTAATTTCTAAATAAGCAAAGATACCAAGTAAAATAAGACCTAAAATAGACATAATAGCCCCTTCAACCATGTTTATTTTACTAAATCCATAAACAAATAAAAATATAGCAATTGCCCAGACAAATCCTCCTTTAGTATCAAAAGAACCATTATCTATTTTCCATTCTCCTTCTAATTTGAAACAAGCAAAATAGAGTATCAGAAGAATGAATGGAATTGAAAAATAGAATATTGCTCTCCAACCAAAATTATATGTTAAAATACCTCCAAGAACAGGTGCAAGGGCAATTCCAATATATACTCCAGACATAAGAATACCTATTGCTTTACCTCTCTCATCAGGGCTAACTCCGACTGCTACAAGATTCATCACAGTATTATAAATTATAGCTGCGCCAATACCCTGAAAAGCCCTAAATATAACTAATGAAAATGGTGAAAAGGCAAATGGTGAGATAATAGAACCTATAAGAAATATAATATTACCTATTATAAAGGATTTTTTAAAACCAAATTTACCAGATAAACTTCCAGTAGGAACTGCAAAAACTGCAACGGAAATTAAAAAAGAGTTTTCCACCCAATTTTGTAGAATATTATTTAAGGTGAATTCTCGAGCAATTGTAGGAAGAGCAACTGAAAGTCCTACAGAAATATAAGCTACAACAAATGAAGCAATGGTTGTAATGATAATTATATTATGAGATTTACTTAATTTAATAAAATCACCCCAAATAATTAAAATAAAAGATTAGCCTAAATTTAAACGTGCAATAAGTAGTGCAAATATAATAAATATTATTATCGCCGGGTTAAGGAAGAAAAATTTAACATTTTCAAATTTTGAAATATTTAAACCATTATCTCTAAATTTAACCTTAAATATAAAGTATATTGAAAAAATACCTGCTAATCCCATAATAATTAAATCAAATATATTAATTATTCCTATCCATGTTTGATTTGAACCTAATAAATTAGGAACTACCAGTCCAAAGAAATTAGAAATTTGGTGTATGGTAATTACATAAATAATATTATTTGTTCTAAGATAAACAAAAGCTAAAACTATACCAAATAAAAATACTCCTAAAAATTGAAATATATTCATATGATATAAAGCAAATAATAATGCAGATGTTAATATTGCAAATATTTCTCCATATTTTGCAAACCTACTGATTAATAATTTTCTAAAAAACAATTCTTCAAATATAGGCCCTAATATTACTGCATATATAAATGTTGCTATAATATTTGATTGATCAAAGGATTGTAAAGGATTAGTAATTGATGGAGCAAAAAGACTACTAATAATAGTAGTAAGTAAATAGCCTATCATCATTAAACCATAACCCCAAATCAAATAATATAAATATTGAGGAATATTTAACGTATTATCCTTTAAAGAGTCACTTTCTGGAATATCTTTAAGTAAATAATATAAAACTAATCCTCCAAGAGTAAATGCTATAAGATTAAAAAATAAAATATAATGCATGTCTGCATTACCTGTAAAAAAAACTATAATGTTAGGTGTTAAAAACATGATTAAAATTAAAATAAAATATGCAAATCCTATTTTAGATAATGTCTTTTTCTCCTGCTTTAAATCAAATGATGAACCATTACTTTCAGACCCATCACAACATTTATTTAATAATAAATCCAAAAATACCCCTCCTTAAATTCATAAAATTTATAATATTCAAATTTATTGTGTCCGCCAAAACAACAAAACCATCTAAAAAAATATTTAATTAATATCTTTAAACAAGCTAATTTTAAATTAAACTAAAAAATAGCTCTTTTTAAGTATAAATCTTAATGTTCAAAACTTATTTCTAAAATAAATAATGTATTAATTTTTTATCATATATTTATTATTTTGGCGCACACTATTTTATATATAAATTTTTAACCTATTTAAAAATTATTATTTAATAAAAAATTTAATATGATAAAATAAAAAAGCAAATATCTTTTCTAATACATATAAAATAAAAAAATATTGAATAAGATTACATTTTAATTACGGGTAATTGAACTTCTGTAAGTTTTTCATCATTATCTTCAAGAAAACCTTTAATATAAACTTCTTTAGGAGAGCCTATAATATCATAGTTATTTTCATCAGCATAATTAGCAATTGCCCTGTAAGTTTTAATAATATCTTCTCTTTTACCTTTATGAACAGCATATAAAACTTTATGTTCAATCATAACTGCTGTATTTACCAAATCATTACCTGTCATTAAGTCCTTTGTAGGCATACCAACATCATATAAAAGTTCCTCATCCTTTACATTCTCAGGAAGTTTATAAAATATCATAAAAGGATTACCTACAATTTCTCCTTCTTCACTTTCTATCCAACCTGAAAGTTTTGCAAATAATATTTTTGCTGTTTCAAGTGACCCTTTATTACTGATAACTGCAATATTTAAATCTTCAATAGTTTTCTCTTTAATTTCCATAATAACAACCTGTAAAAATTTAGATTATAAAAAAAAGATTTGGAAATTTTAGTATAATTACCAATATAATTTTTTATCCTAATTTTTCTTTTATAAATAAAAATTTGTTAATAAAATCTATTATATATATCTATTTAATTTTTAGATAAATATAGTTTAGATAATATTATAATATATTATATAATTTAAAATCCTTGTTAATAATTTAAGAATATTTTAATAAAAATATTTTTAAATAACTATAAAAGAATTGTAAAAAATTTATAAAAAAAACCATTTAATAATAAAAAAATATAGAAAACAATAGATTTTTAAAAAACTTAATGATTTTATAAACTCAATTATATATAATATAAAATATAAATAAAGTATTAAATATATTTCTAAATCAAATTAATAGAGATTATAAAAAATATTAATGGAAATTATTTTTAATATGGAGGAAAATACTTGGTTAATAAAAAAAATAATAAAAATAATAATCAGCAAGACCAGCCCTATCGTAGAGTAAGAACTCCGCGTAAAGGTGAAATTGCTGGAGTTGTTGAACAAATTATGGGACATGGAAAACTTAAAGTTAGATGTGCTGATGGTAACATCAGAATGACACGAATTCCCGGGAAAATGAAAAAAAGAATATGGATTCGTGAAGGGGATGTAATATTAGTAAAACCTTGGGATTTCCAAAGTGATGAAAAAGCCGATGTAATATGGAGATACACTAAAACCGAATCTAACTGGCTTGAAAGAAAAGGATATTTAAATATGTAAAAATATTTAAGGTCTTTAAATAAATTTAATTCATTTTAACTAGTGAAAATCTTACTAATTGAAATAAATAAGTAATAGTATACAAATTATAATAATATTAACTTATTTATTTTAAAACAATATTAACTTTTTTTCGCAAAATTGCATTACCTATAAACACTATTTTTAGGATAATATGAAAGATAAAATAGCAAAAGCTGATGCAGAAGTTCAAAAACTCATCTCACAAAAAAGAATGAAAAGTGATGATGATAGAAAAGTAGGTAGTGACATATTTGATAAAAGCACCCTTGAAACATTATATAAATTAGCTAATAAAAACTATTTAGACATATTAAATGGAGAAATAAGTACTGGAAAAGAAGCTAATGTTTTAAAGGGACTTAAAGAAGATAAATACTTTGCTGTGAAAATTTATCGAATAGCTACATCTGATTTTAAAAAAATGAATCTTTATATTGATGGCGATCCACGATTCAATATAAGGCACAATAATAAAAGACAACTAATTACAGCATGGGTTTTAAAAGAATATAAAAATCTGGAAAGACTATCAAATGCAAATGTTAATGTTCCAAAACCTATAACCGCATTAAATAATGTTTTAATGTTAGAGTTTATTGGCGATGAAAATGGAATACCTGCAAAAACTGTAAAATATCAGAAACCTAAAGATATTGACGATTTTATTGAAAAATTACTTAATGAAACATATAAACTCATTAATGATGCAAAACTAGTTCATGGAGATTTATCTGTTTATAATGTAATGAACTTTAATGAAGAACCTGTAATAATTGATGTTTCACAGTCTGTAATATCTGACCATCCAATAGCAAAACAACTACTGAAAAGAGATATTGAGAATTTGCATAATGATTTTAAAAAACTAGGATCAAAAATAAGTCTTAGTGAAATTGAAAGTCATATCGGAGTAGAAGATGGTAAAATATTATCACTTAAACAATAATTGCTTTTTAATATTATAAATTCTCAAAAAATATAATCCCTCCCCATTACATATATTTTTTAAAAAACCAATATGTCTTTTAAAAAAAAGACCTTAGTCGCTAAACTAATTGTAGAAAAAAAATATCAAATAAACAAAAAACCCCAAATATCAGAGTTTTTTTGTATAAATGATTAAAAATTTGAAAAAAAGTTACTAGAGAAAAATTTTATATTAAAAGTTATTCTAATAGTAAATAATGAAAAAAGAAGTTGAAGATAAATGGGTAATGATACTTGGATGCCTATTATTATTTTGTGTTCAGTTCATAGCTAATATGGTTACAGTAGCGTTGCCAACAATTTCATCAGATTTACATCTATCTGTTAAAATGGTAAATGCTATTAATCTAATTTTTTTAATAACATCAGTAGCTTTAATGATGCCCTTAGGAAAATATGTTATTAAATATGGGATTGGAAGATCCCTCAAATATAGTATAATATTAATGATTGTAGGATTATTACTTTCAGCTTATTCACCAAATATCAATACTCTTCTGATTTCCAGAATTATTCAGGGAATTGCAACTGCAATCATTAATGGGTCAATATATGTTCTTTTTACCATACAGCTTCCTCCAAACATGTTAGGTTATGATTTAGGAATTATGGGATCTTGCGGATATATTGGATTATGTTTGTCAAATACTGTATCCGGAATAATTGTTTATTATATATCTTGGAGAGCTGTTTTCCTTGTTTTAATTCCAATATACATCGCTGCACTATTAATATTAATTAAATTAGATGATGAATGGTATATTAAAGATGTTAATAAAATAGACCATATAGGTTCAATTATTTATATTCTTTTTATGGGACTACTATTATATGGTGTTGAAGAATTAGATAGTCAAAACATTTTCATATTGATTCTATCTATCATTTTTTTAATCATATTTTTCAAATATGAAAAGAATAAAAAAAATCCAGTATGTAATTTAGAACTTTTAAAAAATTTGAAATATGTTTTAGGAAATTATACTGCATTTGTGATGTATTTTATGACATTCATAGCTACATATATACTGAATTTATATTTACAACATGCTTTAGGATTTGATGCTCGTCTTGCAGGGACATTTTTACTTGCAACCCCTCTGGCAGTAGTATTTATATCTGCATTTGCAGGAAAACTATCTGATGAAAGGGATGAACGTACAATTTCATCAATTGCTTTAACATTAATTTTAATTAATGTAGTTATACTATTTTTCATGGATTGTGTGCCAATTTATTTCCTATTAATTGCTTGTGTCCTTCAAGGAATTGGACATGGATTGTTCTCCTCACCAAACAATCGTTTTGTATTAACAAGTATAGACCAAAAAGACTTAGCCGATGCATCACCAATGTTGTCCACAAGCAAAGATGTTGGAAAAACCATGAGTTTATCATTATTTTCTATAATATGTGGTTTTGTTCTAGGAAGTTCAAATGCCCTTGAAAAGAATATTCCATCACTAATATTCTCATCCAAAATTATGCTAGGAATAGTTATATGTTTTGGAATTTCTGCAATAATATTATTATCTTTAAGTAAAATTAAAGAAAATTATTTAAAATAGAATAATTCAATTAATATCTCTAATATAAATTAGCAATTTCCATTAATAATTTTCTTTTTTTCTTTAATTATAGAATAAATATTACCAATACCCCAAAATTGAGTTATAAATATGAATAAATCTAATAGAACATCCCAAATATTATCCAAAATATCTACTGGAATAACTATATATTTAAGAGCTGCAAAAAAAACCATTAATAAAAAGATTATACTGAACTCTTTTCCATAATCCTTCCATCCAATAATATTAATATCAGTTAAAATACCTTTAATATTAAATGCAGATATTATACTCCCTGTATCTGCAAGTCTAGCTAATGCAATTTCAATGAAAAATGTGGTGATATAAAACAAAATAGACCCAACAATAACAAAAGTTAATGCATTTACAGGGTTATGTGAAAATAATGTATTAATGGTTTTTGGAAGTTCAAGTAACATATCTTCCAAATCAAATTCGGGAAAATGCATAAGAGAAGATATAAAATCTAAAATATAACCTTGAACCATTAAATAAAATACATAAACTAAAAAAGAAAAAATCCCATAAATAAAAATATCTTTTACTATGATTTTTGGTAAACGAGATCCATTATTTATCTTATCTCGACAAATAACCATTCCATATCCACATACTACCATACCAATAATTGAAGTAATTAAAAGAGGAATAATATGAGTTAAATCAGAATAAATATCTGCAATATACTCCAATATAAAGAACAAAGCGAAAATAAGTAAAAAGAATGGTTTATTATACGTAGTATAATCCCATATTTTTTTCATTTTAGATAATAACATAACCCTTCCTCAAACATTATTTAAAACTCGAAATAAATAAAATTAACTAATTATATTAAGTAAAATAATGATTTAAATATAAAATCAATTATTTTACATTTTAAGTATGGATTTAAAAAAAAATGTATTTTAAAAAAAAAAGATTTAGATTTTTGGCAGATTCCATAATAAAAAAAATGGAATAAATTTTTTAAAATTATATTTCTGCACCCATCTCTTTAAGTTTAGTAGGGAAATATTCATCAATAACATATTCAAGCCCATACTTAGAGAATGATTGCTGCTCTGCTTTTTTACCAAGTTTAAGCATTTTCTTAATTTCAGTTTGCCAGAAATCAGTTTTATAACGAGGATCTTGAGATAACTCTTTAAGTCTCATTACATCAACATCTTTTAATGGGTCTGTTGGAAGATCATATTTAATAATATCAGATGCTGTAACGCCCATAAATTGTGCATCAGGAGTTGCAAGCTCATGATTTACATGTGCAAGTTTTGCACTGCCTGAAATAATTACCTGTCCAATATGGAATCCCCAAGGGTCTCCATCGTTACAAATATAAACAGGAAGGCCTAATTCTTCATTGACTCTTTTTAAAAACCTTCTTGTAGCACGAGCTGCCTGTCCTTTAAGACCAACAATTAATGTATTAAATTTATCATATGCATCTTCTTGAACCATACGGTGAAACATACCCATAGTTTCTACTGCAATAACCCTATCAACATCATGGTCTACAAAATCAACATCATCAATTGTAGGAGATATGGTATAACCTGATTTACCTGCTCTAAGAGCATTTATCTCAACATCATCATCCATTAAAGTAATGTTACCATAAACAGATGCTCCATCTTCCTCAGGCATTAATCCTAATTCTTCACGGGTAGCACCTAACATAACCTCTAAATCTTCTCCAACAGTGTTAGATTCTTGTTGTGTATTAAATTCTACACCCCAACCTTCACTAATATAATACATTTCCCTTATAGTAGCGGTTTTTTCTCTTTGAACAAGATCTTTACAGAAGTTAGCAGTACAAACCATCTGACCTAATTTTCTAATTTGTTTAACATTACCCATAGACCTTCTACTATGCCTATCACCTAAAACATAGTATCTTTTATCAGGATCATAATGAATATTACCAGTTCCTCTTGAAGGTACACTTAAAGTAGGAATTTTACTTTTTACAACATCATCAATAATATCTTGACCTAAAACTTTTAATTTATTGTAAGTATACTCTTTACGTTCCTCTTTAGGCATATGTTTTTTAAGTTCTTTTTCAGGCATATTTATTCACCCTCTTTTTCTTCTTGAGCTTTTTTACGAGCTTCTCTTGCAGCTTTAGCTTCTTTTTTCTTTCTTTGTCTTTCTTCTTCTTCAGCCCTCATTTTAGCTTCATAAATAGCATCATCTTCAGAAACTGCAAATGATTCATTATTATCCTTTTTAATATTGGAGTGTTCTTCATCTACAGCAAAACCACGTTCATCAAATTCATCCATAAGAGATTCTTGTTCAAATTCATCCTCTTCTTCTTCAGGAACTTCACCACGTAACTCAGCAATAGACCTTTTAGTAACCTTTTCAAGTACCTTATCATAATTTGGTGCTTCAACTTCTCCAAGTTCTGCTGATTGTTCAATAATAACAGGAACTAACTCTTCGAAAACTTTAGAACGTTTTTCAATTTCAGCTTTACTTCTTTGTTTTCTAAGATACCTTTCTACTTTACGAGCAAGTTTCATCATAGATTGTCTGATTTCATGTAAAATTTCTGGTTCTGGAGCAATACTCTGTTTACCAGTTGAGTTATATGGAATTTGAGTAGAAATCATATTTACAAATAAGGTTATTGGAGCATTCTCAAAATCTTTAATTCCATAACGTTTCCAATCAATACTTTCTAAAGCTTGAGTAATTGCACAACTACCTTTTTCAAAACTTAGAGGAACTCGATTTCCAAACCTCATAATTTCTGATTTTTTCTGACCATTAACAATACGGCCAGCATCTCCACCAAAAGCAATACCTGCTTCTATAATAAAAGCAACCCCTCCTTTATAGGTTACAGGTTTTCTTGTAATGGTTTCAACTAATTCAGGTTTTAATATTTGTCTAATACCTTTTTCTATTTGCTCATCACCAATAGGAATAAGACCATCAGTTGGAGGAGCCATAAATTTCATTGTTTCAAAACATTTAACAATGGTTTCTGCTTCTTCAAAAGACATAGCTTTTGGACGTTTCTTCATGTCAATTCTTGTAAGTTCTTGAATTTCTTCAACTCTTTTTGCAGACATTCTTGAAAGTTCAGATGTTAACATGCTTTTATAACTTCTTTTATCTGAATTTTTAGCCATGTTCTTAATATCATCTGCACTAACACCTTTAGGATGAGGTAAAACCTCTTTAGGAAGTACAGGTACCACATCAGCTGCTCTTTTAAAAATATATTTATGTCCTGTAGGATCTCTAAATGTAATTTTTACATGAGGATTAGCAATCATAGTACGACGAATATATTCGAATGCCCCTTGTTCAGACATTGAATAGTTAACTTCTTTTAAATGAAGTTCTATACTAACACCAGTATGGTCTATAGGAATTTCCTCTTTTTCAAGTAAATTTCCAACGTTGTTTTCTACATCCATATGGAATTTAAGTTTAACACCTTTAAGTTGACCATCTTTTTTATAACCAGATATAACCCTTGCAGGTTTACCAGTAGTCATTTGTGAAAATAGTACACAACCACTACAACCTAAACCTTGTTGTCCTCTAGATTGAATATTTCTAAATTTTGAACCTGCAAACATACTACAGTATACTTTCATAATATAGTCTTCAGGAATACCTGGACCATTATCAGAAATTCTTAAAATATAATGTTCTTTATCATTTCCAACTTTTCTTAATTCAACATCAAGTTCAGGTAAAATTCCTGCTTCTTCTGCAGCATCTATACTGTTAGTAATTAATTCGTGAAAAACAATAGTTAAAGATGTGATTTTACCAGAAAATCCTAACATCTGCCTGTTTTTCCTGAAAAATTCTGCAGGACTTAATTGTTGAAAGTTTTCATCAAAAAGTTCTGATGCTTGTTGAGCCATATTTTTCCTCCATTCTGACTTTTAAAGAGTAAAATTTTAATAAATCTAAATAAAAATTTTTATAAAACTATTTAAAGTTAATAAATTTACTACAACAACATAGCCAAAGCTAATATAAAATAATTAATATAATATAAAATAATATAATATAAAATGAATAACACTTAATTAAATTTAAAATAGTTTTACAATAATAGCAATATTTTTAGTAGCTAAACAATATGATTATAACAAAAAAACATAAAACGTCTTATTATTTTACTACCACATGTATATATATTAAACATATTATATAAAGTTTTCATAATATATTTAATAATTTTGATTTTATAATAAATTAAAATTTAGAAAATATTTTTTAATATAAGATAAATAAATATTGTGAATTATTTTAAATTAAATTTTCTTATATTATATATGTGCAAATTATTTTAATCAAATTTAAACATAATAAATAATTTCAAAACTAGTATTTAAATTATTTTACTTAGAGCATATGAGAACTAATATATATTTAAATACTGTGTTCGCCAAAAAAGATTTTCAAAGTTTGACCAAGAAATAACAAAATCAAAAAAATACTTATTATTTAAATAAAACAACAAAATAAGATACTAATTTATAATATCAAAAAATATAATCAAATCATCATAATTGAACTTTACATAATTTAATATTTAATATTTAATATTTAATTTTAATACAATTAAACTATTAAAAAAAATATTAAAAGACATTTAACAAGATTCATGTTAAAACTAAAATATTGAAACCAAATAAGGATTATTAAAAATTATCAAACATTTTTTTTTTAGAAGGCACTTTCAAAAACTTAAGTGATTTTAATTTTTACAAGTTATACATCACAAAAATTTTCCGTAAATTTATCATTGATTTTTAATTTAAAAACTGATAATTTATTATATTAAGTGAAACTTATATATTATTTGTGTAATATAAACATTAAAGCTCTGTGTGTATGTTTGGTCTTGTTAAACCAAATTTTTCTAAGGTGAAAAAATTGAAATAAATTTTATCACTCAAGTTTTTGAAAGTGCCTTTTAGAAATAAACCACAAGATTTATTAATAAAAAGACACTAAAATTATTTGATATTATTTTTTCATAATATTGTTTATAATAATGATAGAGGTGTTTTATAGAAATGGAGAAAAAATTATATTTATCAGTATTATTGATTCTTGTTTTCATTTTAAGTATTTCAACAATAAGTGCAACAGAAGATACTACAAACAAAGATGTTATTAGTGTTGATAATAATCAAAAAATTAATTTAGAAACAAACATCCAATATGATGGTGTTTCAACAAGTAAAGAGAATGTTGAACTTAATTTAAAAGAAAATAATAATGATAAGGAAGATAAATCTGGAGAGGATGAAACCACAACAGATAATGAAGATCCATTAAATTTCATAGACTTAAATAATACTATTAATGGTAATAATAATTCTACAATCTACTTATCTAATGATTATAAATTTAATAATGATTCAGACTATAACTTATATGATGGAGTCAAAATTACCAGAGATTTAGAAATTTATGGTAATGGAATCACAATAGATGCAAACAATATGGCAAGAATATTTAATGTGATTGATTCTAATCTTAAGGTTAACTTTTATAATATAAATTTCATAAATGGGAATAGAAATGATACACACGGTGGAGCAATATTTGGTGGAAATGCTTACAACTGTACATTTATAAACAACAGTGCATGTTATGGTGGAGCAATATACAACAGTACTGCATACAACTGTATATTCATAGACAATATTGCACTATATGGTGGAGCAATGTACAACAGTCCTGCATACAATTGTAAATTTGAACAAAATACTGCAGAATATTGGGGAGGAGCAATAGAAGGCAGTAACGCGTATAACTGTACATTCACACAAAATACAGCAGAATTTGGCGGAGCAATCCGCGATGGAAATGCATACAACTGTACATTCACAGGCAACATAGCAACAGAAGATGATATTCGTTACAGCGGCTATGGTGGAGCAATCTACAGTGGAAATGCAGAAGGTTGTTTATTCACCAATAACAGTGCAAAAGAATATGGTGGAGCAATAAGTTGTGGTAATGCATACAACTGTAACTTCACTGAAAACAAAGCAGATGAAAATGGTGGAGCAATGTATAACAGTACTGCATACAACTGCACATTCTTCAAAAATGAAGCAACTAGAGGAGGAGCAATGTACAATAGTAGTGCATACAACTGTAACTTCACAGGAAACAAAGCAGACAAACATGGAGGAGCAATACACGAAGGAAATGCAACTAACTGTACATTCACCGAAAACGAAGCAGATGAATATGGTGGAGCAATCTACTATGGAAATATATTCAACTGTATATTCCAAAACAATAGTGCAGGTAAAAATGGTGGAGCAATAAATCAAGTAAATGCATCCAACTGTAACTTCACAGGAAACAAAGCAGATGATAAGGGTGGAGCAATAGATCATGGAAATGCATACAACTGTGTATTCACATCAAACGAAGCAGATAATGGTGGAGCAATATATGCAGGTAATGCATACAACTGTACTTTTGACACAAACAAAGCAGATAAAAAGGGTGGAGCAATCTACTATGATGATGACAATAAAGGAGAGTCATACAACTGTGTATTCACATCAAACGAAGCAGAAGATGGTGGAGCAACATATAATATAAATGCATACAACTGTACATTCGACAGCAACATTGCAGTAAGATTAGATAGTGAAGGATATATATCTCATGGTGGAGCGATGTACCAAGGTAATGCATACAACTCTACATTCAAATCAAATGTAGCAACTCACGCTAAGGATATTAAACCAAAAAATGGTCAAGGTGGAGGAATCTACGAGGGAAAAGCATACAACTGTATATTCATCTCAAACAATGGATACGAAGGTCAGGCAATGTTTAAGGGAAAAGCTTATTTATGCAGATTTGAGGATAATACGTGTTATCATACAGATGAATATAATGGTGAACTGGATGTATCAGATTACAATTCAACTTACCAATCAGGTGAAAGATTAAAATTCAAAGTAACCGCAGATGATGTAGAGTTTGATGATATTAATACTCTTATTAACATATCTAAAGACGACGGTTCATTTGTCAAAATTGTTTATGGTTTAAGTGGTAAAGGATGGATTGTAGATTTAGAACCTGGTGAATATAAAGCAAAGTTAAGTCTTATAGGTTATGATGATGTAGACCCAAAAACTGCAACTATTACGGTTTCAAAAGGAATTACCACTGTTGTTATTGACCCAATAATTGATGTTAAAGTAGGAAAAGAAATAACAATAACCTACAATACCAATAGTAATGGAACAGTAACAATCAAAGTAAATGGCCAAGAAATAAAAGACGGTAAATTCACACCAACTACAGTAGCTACTTATAATGTAACCATAGATGTTGCAGAAAACGAATACTACACCGCAGGATCAAACCAAACCTACATTCACTCAGAAAAAACCAATACTACAGTTGTTATTAATCCTATTATTGATGCAGTAGTAGGAAAAGAAATAACAATAACCTACAATACCAATAGTAATGAAACAGCAACAATCAAAGTAAATGGCCAAGAAATAACTGGTGGTAAATTCACACCAACTGCAGTAGGTACATATAATGTAACTATAGATATTGCAGAAAACGAATACTACACTGCAGGATCAAACCAAACCACATTTACAGTTGGTAAAGCAGGAAGTAAAATTATAGCAAAACCTGTAACCACCACTTATAATATCGGCAAATATTTAATAATTACATTAAAAGATTCAAATAATAAGCCTATTAATGGAGTATTATTAACCGTAAACTTAGGTAGTGTTAAAAACTATAAGACTGATAAAAACGGTCAAATTAAAATCAATGCTGCTACACTTACACCAAAAACCTATAATGCAAAGATTACATATAAAGGATCAGACATTTATAATGGTTCTACTGGATCTGTAAAAGTTACAGTTAAAAAAGCTACACCGAAAATAACTGCAAAAGCAGCAAAATATAAACTTAAAGTAAAAACTAAAAAATACACTGCAACCTTTAAAAATAATAAAAATCAAGTTCTTAAAAACACTAAAGTAACATTAAAAGTTAATGGAAAAACTTACAGTGTTAAAACAAATAGCAAAGGTCAAGGTGTATTTAAAATAACCAATCTTAAAAAAATTGGTTCATATATTGCAGTTATCACTTTCCCAGCAAACAAATACTACAATAAAGTAACCAAAAAGGTAAAAATAATTATAAAATTATAAAAAAAATTAATAAGAGTTTATAATAACTCTTATTATATTATTTCTTTTTTTTAACAGATATTCTACAAAATTAATTTTATTTTACTTAGATAATTGAGACATAACTCCGTTTTATAGTTTATAACACACTATTTTTTAAAAAATTTAACTATTATATCTTAGGGAATAGAATATGTGGTAGATATATATTCAAATATAAATGTATGTGTGAAGTTTAGTTATTTTTTAAAATAGTGAATCTTCGCCAAAAATAGTTTAAGTTAAAAAAAAATATTAAAATTTCAAATAAGTAAAATAAAAATTAAAGTATAAATCTATTAAATTATAATTTATTAAAAGTTATTATAATTTAGTATAATTGGATATAATTCTAATAGAAAAACTATAAATTTAAAAATAAAAAAATAGACAATAAAAAAAAAGATAATAGAAAATAAAAGTTAAGTGCTTATTTCGTCTAAGTCATCTCTAAGTTCAATTTCATCTTTTTCAATACCAAGATTTTCCTTAAACTCTTTAACTTTACGTTCTCTTTTTTTGTTTTCAAGAAAACTATAGACAGATTTGTGTCTAGAACCATTAAGAATCATTTCAATAGCTTCTTTAGCAACAACAATATTTTCCATTGTTCCAATTAAGGAGACAGTTTTACCATATATTGCCATATCAACATCCGCCATATCTACAATAATATCCTTAGTAACCCCACCTCTTCCAATAATTCTTCCTTTATATCTCGTTAATGCTTTTTTATTTTTACCTACTGCATCAGTTAATTTTAAAACTTCAAGATAAACCTCATCATCTTTTAATTTTAATGCAGTTTCAGGATTAAACCCTCGACCTATAGCTTTTATAATATAATTTGTTTTCCAAACACCTAATGGGTCTTTCATATTTTTTTGAGGGCAAATTTCAATTAAACCTTCTTCACTATTAACATCAATGATTACATTTAGTGTATCTTCAATAGTTTTTTTAACAGAACCATCCTTACCAATTAAAACTCCTACCCTTTCTTTAGGAATTTTTAGATAATCTGTTTCCGCCATATAATGCACCTCTAAATTTTATCTATAAATAATATTAAATTTAGGAAATCTAATATTTATTAATTACTAAATATATTTCTATAATCTTTAATATTTAAATGACTTTGTAGAAATCCTATTTGATTTTTGAAAAATTTTTAGAAAAATCAATTTTTTCTATTTTTACATTAATTTTAAAAAAAAATCTTAAATTTAATTATTTTTATTGTTTATTGTTTAACTCTAAAACAATAAAAAATATGATTTCTATTTAAATATTTCATAAAGTTTTAATAAATAATATATTTTTAATAAATGTTTATTTTTTAAAAGAAATTTAACAATTTTTATAAAAATTAAAAAATAAATTAAAAAAAAAAATTATAAAAAATAACAATACTTAAATTTATAAAAAAAAATCAAAATAAGATTTATGAACTTAAAAAAAAAATTATATTAAAACTTTATTAATAAATTAAAAATTGAAAATTAAATCCCTTAATAAATATCAAAAAATATTTTAATTAAATTATTAAAAGAATAATATAAGTATTAATAAAATTTTAAAGAAATTAAAAAAAATTAATGAAAATAACTTAGTAATTTAAGAGTGATAAAAAATGAAATCTATAGCTGTTAATGGAATTGGAACAATTGGTAAAAGAGTTGCTGATGCAGTTTCTGCACAAGATGATATGGAAATTGTTGGAGTATGTAAAACAAAGCCTGATTTTGAAGCAATGTGTGCTATAAAAAAAGGTTACGATTTATATATGGCTATACCAGAAAGAGAACAATTATTTAAAGATGCTGGAATTGAAGTTGCTGGAACTGTTGATGATATGATTGAAAAATCAGATCTTGTAGTAGATTGTACTCCAGGTAATGTAGGTAGAACAAACCTTGAAAAATATAAAAAAGCAGGAGTAAAAGCAATCTATCAAGGTGGAGAAGACCACGACCTTACAGGTATATCCTTCAATTCATTTTCTAATTATGATAATTCTTATGGAGCAGATTATGCACGTGTTGTCTCATGTAATACAACTGGCCTTACACGTACATTATTCCCAATAAGTAAAATTGCAGATATTAAGAAAGTTAGAGCAGTGATGGTTAGACGTGGTTCTGATCCAAATGAAGTTAAAAAAGGACCAATTAATGCAATAGTACCTAACCCTCCAAAAGTACCTTCCCACCATGGCCCTGATGTTAGTACTGTTATGGAGAATATTAATATTACAACTATGGCACTTCTTGTACCTACTACTATTATGCATGAACATAATATTATGGTAGAAATCGGAAATGATGTATCCCGTGAGGATATAATAGATGTTTTAGATAAAAGATCTAGAGTAATTCTTGCTGAAGCTAGTATGGGACTTGGTTCTACTGCTGAACTTATGGAATATGCAAGAGAACTTGGAAGAAGTAGAAATGACCTTTATGAGATTCCAGTTTGGAAAGAATCTATAAATGTTGTTGATAATGAAATCTTCTATATGCAAGCAGTGCATCAAGAATCTGATGTTGTACCTGAAAATGTAGATTGTATTCGTGCAATGCTTGAAATGGAATCTGATAATGAAAAATCTATTGCAAAAACCAATGAAGCAATGGGAATTTTATAATTTTAAATTTTAATTTTTTTTTTTGAATTTAAATAATTATAGTCAATATAATTATATACATATCTAAATCAATTATTTAAAGATTTAAATAATAATTTAAATCATTAATTGATTTAGAAAATGCTTTTTTTATAAATTTTTTTAAAATATTTTTAAGAGTTAATAATTTATATATATTTAATTTAACTTAATTAAACATAAATAAACAAAACTTGTGATTATATGGATAAAGTTATATTTGGACCTGCAGGAAAGCCAAAAGAATATAAAGGCCGAGCATATGAAGCTTGTGGATATTTAAATGAAAGAAGATTATTTGCATATGAATACCAATCAACCCATGGCCTTAGAATAAAAGAAGAAAATGCTAAAAAATTAAAAAAAGACAGTGAATTAAATAGAGTTACAGTCTCCATGCATTGTCCATATTATATTAATTTGTGTTCTAAAGATCCTAAAAAAATAGAAAACTCTATAGAAAGTTTATTTAACTGTGCTAGAATTGGAGAATATATGGGAGCATACAGACTTGTTTTCCATCCAGGATATTACTCTGGAAGGACACCTGAAAAATCTCTTGAAATAGGAAAAGAAGCATGTAAAAAACTAATTAATAAATGTGAAGAGGAGGGTCTTGAAGATTTTACCTTTGCACCAGAGACTACTGGTAAAAAATCGCAACTAGGACAACTTGATGAAATTATTAATATATGTGAAAGTTTTGAACATTTTGAACCTACAATAGATTTTGCTCATGTACATGCAAGAGACTGTGGAATTCTAAATAAAAAGGAAGATTATAATTTTATTTTCTCAAAACTTGAAGATCATTTAAATATTGAAAGATTACACTGTCATTTTACAACAATTGAATATACCGACAAAGGAGAGAGAAAACATCATACTTTAGATGAGAATGATGAATATGGTCCAAATATTGAGGATTTACTTAGTAATATTATTGATAATGGGTGGAATGCAAATATAATATGTGAAACTCCTAAATTAGATTTAGATGCAATTAAAATGAGGGAACTATATGAAAGTTTACTCTAAAAATAGAAGTAAAATTAAAAATTATATAAAATTTATTAAAATTCTTAAATAAATAAATAATGAATAAAACAATATCTAAATAAGTTAATAAATCATATATGCATTAAATTTTATATCATTCTAATAATTAATAAATAAACTATTAAAATATTAATAAAAATTTAGTTATTTTTAAAAATATATTAGTTAAATTTATATATAATAAATTAAAGAAATAGTTTTACTAATAATCAGTATTTAGATTGTTAGAATAAAAAAAAAATTTTAAAAGTGATAAATATGAAAACTGAATTACCACTCGCTCCTGTTGGCAGGATTGTTAAAAACGCTGGTGCAGAAAGAGTTAGCGAAGATGCTAAAGAAGTACTCGCTGAAAAATTAGAAGAATGTGCAGTTGCTATTGCTAAACAAGCTGTAGCTTATGCAAAACATGCTGGTCGTAAAACAATTAAAGCTGAAGATGTTAAATTAGCGAAAGACGCAGTTTGCAAATTATAAGTACATTCGAGTTAATTCTAGTTATCTAGAATTAACTTAAATTATTTCTAAAAAAAAAATTATTTCATTTTATTTTAATCAAACTCATATTATAATAAATTTTTAAAATAAAGGAAAATTTTAAAAATAATAATTATACATAAAAAAAAACTTATTTTAATCTAATAAAGAATAAAAAATTTAATTATAGAATTTATTATTCTTTAAAAATACTTTCAAAATAAAAAAAAACTCTTTTTTAAACTATAAACTATTTAATTTTATTGAAATTAATAAAACATAAAATTTTGATAAAATTAGAAATTCAAAAATTATAATTTGAAATCGTAAGATTAATAAATATTGAACATATAATATATTTTTTTAACTTATTCTATAAAAGAAAAAAAAGTATAAAAGAAAAAATCCTTATACTGAAAAATGGTTAATATACTAACTTTAAAAAAAATCAAAACCATATTTAATTAAATAATAGTAGGTGTGTTCTTGAAATCAAATAACAAAAAACCTGAAATTAAAATGTCCAATACTACTAAAAAAACAACTACTACAATTGAAGAAATTGAAGCGAAAAAAGTAACACTAGAAGCCGTTGGATATCCTTTTAATTTTAATTATATGGAATCTGCACAACTTGAAATTTCCAATAAAAAATTATTTGAAGAATATGCAAAAGAACAATGGCTAGGCATAGAAGCAAAAAAAGAGGGTTTTTTATTTGATCAAAAAATCGTACCTGATTATGGGTTTAAAATTTTAGAAGTAGAACCTGAAAATTCTATAATTACAGAAGAGACAAAAATAATAATAATTGATAATAAACTCACTCTGAAAGAGGAAAACACACCTTTAAAATATAATGTTAATTTTGATGATATTATTGGTCAGAAAAATGCTAAAAATAAAATAAAAATTATTAAAAAGTATATGGAAAATCCAGAAATATTTGGACAATGGGCTCCTCAAAATATACTGTTTTATGGACTTCCAGGTACTGGTAAAACCATGCTTGCAAAAGCACTTTCAAATAATTTAAATATTCCTTTATATCTAGTTAAAGCAACAAGTTTAATAGGTGATCATGTAGGAGACAGTGCACGTCAAATACATGAATTATTTGAAAGTGCATCTAAAAATGCACCTTCATTAATATTTATTGATGAAATTGATGCAATTGCATTACACAGACAATATCAATCACTTAGAGGTGATGTATCAGAAATTGTAAATTCCCTTTTAACAGAACTTGATGGAATAAACCCGAATGAGGGAGTTGTAACAATAGCTGCTACAAATAATGTTGGATTTTTAGATACTGCAGTTAGAAGTCGTTTTGAAGAGGAGATTGAATTTAAACTCCCAACAACCGAAGAAAGAAAAGAAATTCTCCAAAAAAATATTGAAACAATGCCAATAAAAGTAAATATTGATATTGATAAAGTTGCTAAAATGAGTAAAAATATGTCTGGAAGAGACCTAAAACAAAAAATACTTAAAACTGCCTTGCATCATGCATTTAGTGAAGAAAAAGATGAACTGGATATGAAAGATATAGAATATGCATTTAAACAATCTAAAGTTAAAATTCAAAATGAAGTTAAGGATATGTATGAATAGACCTTATTCATTATAATCCCTAAAACTAAACCATATTCTTCCATTTCAAACTCATCATAGCTTCAATAATATCTTCTTTTATTTTTCTTAATTTAGCTTTATCTCTTAAAAAGAACTTTCAATATTAAATTTCTTCATAATTATATGCTATTTTTTATTAAATTTAAATATAACAACTATTTAAAGCCAAAATAATTAAATTAAGATATAATACTTATTTTAATTAACTAAGATATTTATATATTATCTATAACAAAAATTATAATAAAACAATAATGGAGAAGATATATTTGAAATGTTATAAGATAAGTATAATCTGATAATTTTAAAATTAAACCTGAAGGTGATGGTGCATGGATTTGTAAAAACAGTTGGGGTACTGAATGGGGTGATAAGGGATACTTCTATGTATCTTATTATGACAATTCCCTTAAAATAAATGCTACTACAATAGGATTTATGTTCAATAATACTGAATTATATAACAAACTTTACCAATACGGCGTTTGTGGATTTTCAGAGAAATATTATGCAACTACTACAGGAGACCCGATAGAATATATGAATGTATATACTGCAATTGGTGACGATTTAATTGCAGTTGTAGGAACTTACTTTAAAAATGCAAATTCTGATTATACCATTACAATTTATGTAAATGGAAGTGAAATGTATTCACAATCAGGTAAATCTAAATTTAGTGGTTTTAATACAATCAAATTAAATCAATATGTATTCATTACTGAAGGAGATACAATAGCTGTTAAAATTAGATCCGCTTCTGCACCTGTTCTCGAAAACTCCAGAATAATTTTCCAAAAAGATACATCCTTTATAGATGTTGGTAAAGGTATGGTAGACACATCTGATGACTGCCTTGTTACTATAAAAACATATACATTTAATAATACAGATGTTATTAATAATGTTAAAGAATATTACTCTGAATTTAATGAATTTATAATACTTAGTGATTATGAAGATCTTGTTTTGAATTTAAAACAGAACGGAACAACTATTGCAAGTGCTACTGTTAAAGATGGAATAGCTAATTTTGGCATTGTTTTGAACTCTGGAATATATGCATTAGTTTATTCTTTAAATAACAAGACTATTATAAGTAATGTTGAAATAATAAACACCATACAAATTCCTCATGAAATAACTATTGGATACAATACTTTGTTAACAGTTAGACCAAGATTTATAGATGATTGGGGTAATGAATTAAATGGTGCTGCAGTCAAATATAAACTTAATAATGGAAAAGAAAGCACTGTTTACATTAATGAAAGTGGTGAAGTCGTAATAGAAGTTAGCAAAGGAACTGCTATAGGAACACATAAACTATGGTTTAACAACCCAGTTACTGGAGAAAATTTAACATTGCAAATAAATATTCTCTCTAGATTTAGTGGTAACAAAGATATCAATATGTTTTATGATGATGGAAGCAAATACAGTGTTCGTATTATTGGTGATAATGGTCAATATGTAGGAGCAGGGGTAGTTGTAACTATTAAAATTGGTTCAAATACATTTAAAGTAAAAACTGACAAAAATGGTTATGCAACACTCACCATTCCAAATACAATAACCGTTGGTAAACATACAATTACTGCAACTGTAGCAGGTCAAACTGTTAAAAACACAGTTCAAGTAAAACAAGTATTAAAATCAGATAAAACAGTTACAGATAGAAGAACAGCTAAATCATTAGTTTTAAAAGCAACACTTAAAGGTAAAACTGCATTAAAAAATAAAGTAGTTAAATTTAAAGTGAATGGTAAAACTTACTCTGGAAAAACTAATTCCCAAGGATTAGCAAAAGTAACCATTAAACAAAAAGACCTTTTAAAACTTAAAGCTGGTAAAAAATACACTATAGCAATTAGTTACTTAAAAGATACTATTAAAACAACATTAAATGTTAAAGGTTAGAGATTACTCTAACCTAATTATTTTTTTTCATTCAAGATAAACATCTAATTTTCAAACAGATATAAACAAAAACTTAATTCAGTTATAAAATAAATAAGGTGAATTAAGTTATTAAAGGAAAGATTTCATTTTTCTAAAGTAGAATAGGGGTCTGAAATTTTTCGAAGAAAAATCCTTTTAATTGCTCTTATTTTTATTATTTATCATATCACTATAGAATAGTTTATAAAAATACAAATCAAA